>DOHC01000081.1 GCA_003535475.1 Nitrospiraceae bacterium | reverse complement strand
TCATGCTGAATTTGTTTCAGCATCTAAGGAATAGATAGTTGTAAGACCCTGAAACAAGTTCAGGGTGACAGACAATTCGAGAAAGGATAGAACTGATGCTTGCAAAACGCATAATACCGTGCCTTGATGTTAAGGACGGAAGGGTTGTAAAAGGCGTAAGCTTTCTTAATCTCAGGGATGCAGGAGACCCTGTTGAAAATGCGATCTTTTATGATGAGCAGGGCGCTGATGAACTTGTGTTCCTTGACATCACTGCATCTCACGAGAGAAGGAAAATAATTCTTGACGTTGTTGAAAGAACTGCCAATGATGTGTTTATGCCTCTGACAGTAGGCGGGGGAATAAAAACAATTGATGACATAAGGGAATTGTTGAAATCAGGATGCGATAAAGTGTCCCTAAATACATCTGCTGTTAATGAGCCTGATTTTATAAGGCAGGCAGCTGAACGATTTGGAAGCCAATGCATTGTAGTTGCAATTGATGCGAAACGAGTTGTTAAAAAACAAAAAGACTTCTATCCATATGTGTTGTGGGCTAAAGAACCAGGAATGTCCAATCTTTTTATTCCATTCAATCTTAAAGATAAAGTTACGTGGGAAGTTTATACTCACGGCGGTAGAAAACCAACAGGCATCAATGCTCTTGAGTGGGCAAAAAAAATGGAGGAGCTTGGCGCAGGAGAGATCTTGCTTACAAGCATGGACAGGGACGGAACAAAGGACGGTTATGACATTGAACTTACAAAGGCAATTTCAGAGGCTGTGTCAATTCCTGTTATCGCCTCAGGCGGCGCAGGCAATTTGGAGCATCTCTACGAAGGGCTTGTGCTTGGCAAGGCTGATGCTGTATTGGCAGCATCCATATTTCACTACAGGGAATACACGATCAAAGAGGCAAAAGCGTATCTGAAAGAAAAAGGTGTTGTTGTAAGGCTCTAAGCCGGTAACTCAGCTTTTTTCTTCTCAGGCATTTGTATCCTGTATTTTTCAATCATCCCTTCTGTTGCAGGACTTACTTTTAAAACGAATCTTTTGCCTTTTGAATACATGCTTACATCAACGGACGGAAGATGTTTTGCGTCAGAGTATCTTGCGCATATTGAGGCCGCAAGGCTGATGAAATCCTGAGAGCCATCGCCTGTGAGGAGTGTTACCGGGCTTCCAAAGTTTTCAACTCTTAAAATATAATCTTTCTCTTCTGATAGCGACTCTATCCTGTCATTGTCCTCTTCATCCCTGCCGACAATTATCTTGCAGGACGGCGAGACCCTGAAATGCCTGCCTGTTCTTAAGAGACGCAAATCTTTCAAGGAGGGATTCGGATTATAATTCAAAAGCTCTCTAAGCCTGAAAGAATAGTTCGGCTCTGTAAGCAGGCATCCGCCGGCAGGCATGGGATATTCTGTGAGGCCGAATTCTTTTGCAAGCGCCATCTGCTGTTTTCTTGAGCGGCCGTGAAAAGCATGGAGTTTTTCTCTGTCAACAATGCCCTTTGTTTCTGAAATCGCCGGTTCAAGAAGCTTTGCGCTCAAAGGCCTGAGGACAATTCCTGACACGCCGGCTTTTTTATCAATCATGGCAAGCGTATCCCTCATCTGGCTCATGGGCCTTTGCCCGATAACCTCTCCTGTTATTATAAAATCAGCTCCTGTTATGTCCATTAATTCCTTTGCCTCTTTGAGCATGAGAATCCTGCAGTCAATGCACGGGTTCATATTCCTGCCGTGGCCGTGCGCTGGATTTTTAACTATCTCAATGAATTTGTCTGAAAGATGGCAGAGCTTTACTGTAAAACCGAATTTCTCAGCAGCAGAAAACGGATCTTTTGAGCATGATGATTTATCAGAGATATCACAGCCAAAATGCGTGAGAAATGTTATGGCAGTGACATCAATCCCCTGCCTGAGCATTGTAATGATGGCAAGCGTGCTGTCAAGCCCGCCTGAAAAAAGTGCGATTGCTTTTGGTTTTTTCATATTAGTTGTTCGTAATAGCGGAATATCACGCACTCTTTTGGTGCTGTGAAGTATAGAGGTCTATAAGCCGCCGAATCATTCTTTGGTACGACGTGTGGTGTTTTTGCGCTTCTTTCTTAAAGAAAGCAATGCTCGATTTTTTCAAGGAAATAGTTACTTTAACATTTTCTTCCTTCATCACCAGCTTATCCGGCGGGGGGAGAAAATCTTTAATAACTCTCACCTTGCCCATCGGTTCATCGGTATATTTTATTTTGCTCTTCATATATCTTCCTCCCTTTTCTCCAATATCCCGCACCACTCACCCTGTCTTTCTCCTCATCCCGCTCAAAGCGGGCTTCACCCATAGGGGATAATCTACTACAGATATGACAGAAATGGCAATATAAATATATGGCTATGTGTATGGGTAAGATATGTTGTGGCTAACATTGGCATTGACTATCGCGGGCAATGCGCTGGAATGAAAATCAACCCGGCTTTCTTCCGCGTCTGGTTGAATGCCTGCCCTGAGCGAAGCGCAGGCAATGTCGCCTTTGTCCGTTCTCCGGATACTATGGGCTTTAGCCCGTGGTAGTTTATTTAAATTGCACAATGTCCCCTAAAGCCTTTGGCTATTGTCATCAGACCTCATAACCTCG
>DOHC01000223.1 GCA_003535475.1 Nitrospiraceae bacterium | reverse complement strand
ACTTTCGGGACTCCTCGCAATGACACCAAGATAGAGGGTTTTTCATCGGTCTCAATTTCCTCCAGATTTTAAATGTAATGTTATATAATCTTTACTGATATGCTAACCTTTAGCAAATGGTGGCGACGTGGCTGATAAACCATTATTCAGGCAGCTTCTTGAGGCAAGCACGATAGGGCTTAACCTTGTTCTTGCAACATTTGTGGGTCTTGCAATGGGTTATGGACTTGATAAGCTCTTCAATACTTCTCCGTGGTTTACTATAATCTTCTTGATGCTCGGGATAATTGCAGGTTTTCGCGAACTCATAAGAATGGCGAGGAAGACATACGATGGGGATGACGGAAATAATAAAAAGGGTATATAGGCAGTCTGCTTTTACACTGATTCCTCTTGCAATAATATCGGCTGTAATTGAGTGGAAGAGGCTTCCTCTGAGCATCCTGATTGGCGGGATACTTGCTCTTGCTAATCTCAAGGGGCTTGCATGGGGTATCGGAGGACTGGTCGGCGCAGGGGAGCAGGTAAGCGGAAAGCTTGTCTTTTTAAGCCTTATAAGGCTTTTTATTCTTTTTGTAATTCTGATTATACTCTTGTGGCTTAAGGTCATAAACATAGCCGGGATTTTTGTGGGGATTACAACAGTTTTAATTGTGCTTCTTAAAGTGGGATTCAAGGCAGCGAAAGAAGCCTGAATCCATGGAGGAATATTATGCTTGAGCTCAATTTTTCAAATATGATGGGAGAGGTGATAGGCGAGAAGGGCGTTTCTGAGAGACAGATTGAGGGCATAAAGGCAGTCGTATATGAGATTGATAAACGAATAAAGGCAAAAGAAAAGCCTGAACTTGCATTTATAGACCTTCTTGAGCAGGACACATCTGAGATTAAAAAAATCGCATCAGATATCAGGGAAAAAAATGAGAACTTCATAATACTCGGTATCGGCGGCTCTGCGCTTGGCCCAAGGGCTATACTTGAGGCGCTCAGCCCTTTTCATAATTTTGACAAAAAAACAAGAGTCTTCATATATGACAATGTTGATCCCAGAACCCTCGATAGAATCCTTTCATTGATCGATCTTAAAAAAACAGCGGTTAATGTGATAACAAAATCAGGAAGCACTGCCGAGACAATGGCCTCATTTATGATTCTCTGGGAGAAATTAAGCGGGGCCGTCTCAAATCCTTCAGAAAGAATTATTGCAACAACAGACCCGTCTGAAGGCAATCTGCGAAAGATTGCAAATGAAAAAAACCTAAAAACACTCTCCATTCCAAAAGGAGTGGGCGGAAGATATTCTGTCCTTAGCCCTGTGGGTTTGCTTCTTGCCGAGGTCATTGGCATTGATTCAGGTGAAATGCTTAAAGGCGCACGGGATATTCACAGTAAATGCTCGGATGCAGAAATATGGAAAAACCCAGCATATCTTTTCGGGACTCTGCTTTATCTCATGGAAAGAGAAGAAAAGAGAAACATAAATGTTTTGATTCCTTATGCGGACGGACTGAAACCAACGGCAGAATGGTTCTGTCAGTTATGGGCAGAGAGCCTCGGGAAATCGGGATTAGGACTTACGCCATATCCGTCACTCGGCACAACAGACCAGCATTCTCAGTTTCAGTTGTGGATGGAAGGGCCGGAGGATAAAGTTGTCGTATTTATAAAAGTTGATGATTATGGTGTTGATATTGAAATCCCGAAAGTTTTTAAGGATGTGGAAGGAACGAGCTATCTCGGAGGGCATACGCTTTCAGAGCTTATTAAGGCAGAACAGGAATCAACAGGGCTTGCCCTGTCAAAGATTAAAAGGCCGAATATGACAATAAGTATTCCGAAGATAGATGCGTATCACATGGGGCAGTTATTCCACTTCTTTGAGATGGCGACAGCGTTCACAGGTTTTTTATACGGCGTGAATCCCTTTAACCAGCCCGGTGTTGAGGAGGGCAAGAACTTCACTTACGGCATGATGGGGAAAAAAGGATATGAAGCAAAAAAGGAAGAGGTGGAGAAGGCAAGGGGGAAGAAGATGTGCTGGAAGGCGTGAGTGCGCTCAAGGTTTATCCTATCGCTTTAGGGTAAGTAAAATTGAACTATGGATAAAGATTTAAAAGATATTCTTGGACAGCTTCTCAAATTCCGCAAAGAGCGCGACTGGGAGCAGTTTCACCGCCCGAAGGAGCTTGCAATATCAATTGTCCTTGAGGCAGCGGAGCTGCTTGAGGAATTTCAGTGGAAAACTGACGAGGAGATAAAGAGGCATCTTAAAGAAGGCGGACTGGAGAATGTTAAAGATGAGGTGGCGGACATAGCGGTGTATATTCTGCTTTTGTCTCATGACCTTGGGATTGATCTGCTTGATGCGATGAAGAAGAAGCTTAGGAAGAATGAGAAGAAGTATCCTGTTGAAAAGGCTAAAGGAAGCGCTAAAAAGTATGATAAACTTTAATCATGAGGACAGTTTTGATAAGCAGAATTAACTTTCGCTTGCTGCGATATTTTTCGACAGTTCTAAAGCTTATTCCGCTACATTCTCGAAACTCGCCCTTCAGGCTCAAACAGTCGAGGCAGTGGCTGCTTCATTTCGCTAAGAACTGTTACCCAAAAATCTCGAAAGTCGCTCAAGCCAATCCTGCTTATTTAGGTGTTATGGATTGAAGATGATCGTAATAGAAACATATAAGGGCAAGTCAATCACCGAGCATCGGGTTGAGATTGTTGAGAGGAAAGGCATAGGGCATCCTGATTACATGTGCGATTCGATGATGGATGCAATATCAGTGGCATTATCAAAGGAATACATCAAAGAGTTCGGCACAATTCTTCACCACAACATAGACAAAGGTCTTCTTGCGGCAGGCAGGGTTAAAAAAGATTTTGGAGGCGGCAGAGTTCTCAAGCCGATGGAGCTTACGATAGGCGACAGGGCGACTTTCAGGGCAGGCAATAAAGAAATACCTGTGACTGATATTGCAGTTAGCGCTGCGAAAAAATGGTTAAAGTGGAATATGAGGTTTGTTGATCCTGAGAGGCATTTAAAATACCGCATTGTGCTTGCGCCCGGTTCAGAAGAACTTACGGACATCTTTTTGAGGAAAGGAAGAGTGCGGCCTGCAAATGACACATCCGCTGCCGTGGGATATTATCCTTTAAGCCCCACGGAAAAAACTGTCCTTGAGCTTGAGCAGTTTCTCAATTCAAAAAAATTCAAACAAAAATATCCTGAGACAGGCGAGGATATAAAGGTAATGGGGCTGAGAAGGGAAAATGTTCTGGATTTAACAGTTGCTATGCCTTTGCTTGCAGATTACATAAAGTCAGAGAAGAACTATTTTGAGAGAAAACAAGCCATACATGATGTGATGGAGAGTTTTCTTGAACGGTTTGAGGGGTTCAAAAAAAGAAATGTGCATTTTAATACCCTCGATGAAAAGGGAAGAGGGCTTGGAGGGGTTTATTTAAGCCTTCTTGGAACTTCAGCAGAGGATGCAGATTCAGGTCAGGTTGGAAGGGGCAATCGAGTGAATGGATTGATATCTCTGAACAGGCCGTTAGGCACAGAGGCAGCAGCAGGGAAGAATCCTGTAAGCCATGTTGGAAAGATTTACAATGTTCTTGCGCATAAGATTGCGAAGGAGATTTACGAGAAGATAGAAGGCATAAAAGAGGTGTATGTCCTTCTCCTCAGCAGGATAGGCACGCCCATAGACGAACCGCAGGTTGCTACTGCGCAGGTTTTGCTTGAGAGGGGAAGAAAGATTGGTGAGATAGCAAAGACGGCAGAGGAGATATTTGACAGGGAATTTGCAGGAATAAATAAATTCTGCATGGAATTAAGCAGAGGAAAATATCCTGTATGCTGAAAATATTATAAGCCTTGTCGCGTAATGTCTATCAAAAGGTCTGAGGCATCCTGCAGAGGGCCAAGCGGATTTTTTGTCTCCCTTGTTTCATCTATCGCAGGTTTTCCTCCCCAGAGCTTGTAAACTACTATATCGTCCACAATAACCACAAGCGCATCAAATTCCCAGCCGGTCTGGTGGGATTTCCTCTTAAAATTAAATAAGTCAAGAAGGACATTTCCGTATCTCTTGTTAAATGAGAATTTCGGCTGGATTTCATATGCCTTGCAGTTTGTTTTGGCATCTATGCATGCCTGCACGCCTTTATCAAGGTCCTCCTTTTTTATGGAAGGGTTGAACATAAATTTCTGAATGATATCAAGGTATGTAAGAATCTTTATATTCGGTGTTGTGAATGGATTAAATCCGAGCTTCTCCAATTCTTCGGTTTTGGTTTTATAGGGAGATAGCCTGTCATACGAAGCCTTTGCCTCATCGAATGAATTCCACGGCGATTTTGTTGTCTGCTGCACACTCGGCAAGAGTGAGCATCCTGACACAAAAAGAACCACTGTCAGGAAAGCCATGCTTAGAGTCATCTTTCTGTTAATAATCCATTCCATATACCAATTCTCTCGTAAAAACAACAAAAATCAAAAAGTTATTTTAGTCAAGAAATTTTGTTCACTTGCCCTCCAGTTTTTCATCAATTGGAACAAACATAATGGTCAGGAGACCGGGGATCGCAAGGATGNNGCAGCATCATGCCGAGGGCCATGATGCCTGTGGAAATAGCGAAGTGGGACGTCTTGTATCTGCCTCGCGCGGCTTGCATGAGATACACCATGAACGTTGTGAACCCCAACCCGTAGCCGAACTGTTCCAAGGCAACGAGGACATAGGTAAACCCGATCGCCGGTTGCACATAAGCCATATATACATAGAACAGATCAGGGAAGTGAAGCGTAATCGCCATGGGCCAGATGCACCTCTTAAGCCCGAACCGGGATATGAGCCATCCGCCGAGGATTCCTCCCACAACGAGACAGATCATGCCCACCGTGCCGTACGCGAGTCCGACCTGCATGGTAGAAAGTCCCAGACCGCCCGCGCCTTTGGGGTCCAGTAAAAAAGGCGGGGCTAACTTCAGAAGCATGGCTTCGGCGAAACGGTAAAGCAGAATAAAGGCAATGATCGCCCCGATCTTTTCCTGTTTGAAATAAGAACGAAATATTTCAAGAAAAGAAACATCACTCGCAGCGTCCCGTGATGAACGTTTGCTGTCCGTAGCGGGAAAGGGAAGCACGAACGTGTGATACAGCGGCACAAGAACGAATACAAAACCTGCAGCACTGATGACAGTTGTCCAACTCAGTGGAATGCTGCCAGTAAGGGCCTCTATCCTGCCAGCCGTGTACACGAGCAGGCCTGAGCCGAAGATCATGGCAAGCCGGTAGGACGTGGCCCGGATACCCACGAACAGCGCCTGGTCCTCCTTGTTGAGCGATAGCATGTAAAATCCATCGGTGGCGATGTCATGCGTAGCGGAAACGAATGCGCCAGCCACAAAGGCTGAGAGAGAAAGGAAAAAATATCCCTCTGTGTTCAGTACGTATGCCGCAGAGAACAGACAGAGTGCCATGGCGAACTGCGTGGAGAGAATCCACCTTCTCTTCGTTGAGTAGATGTCCACGAGCGGACTCCAGAACATCTTAATAACCCATGGCAAATAGAGCCAGCTTGTCCAGAATGCAATGCTGGCATTATCAATGCCCATCTTTTTATACAGAATGACCGAGACAGTGTTGATGATGATGTACGGCAGGCCTTCCGCGAAATAGAGCGTGGGAATGAACACCCAAGGGTTGCGGGAAGTGACTGGTTGTCCTTTCATATTGGAAAGACTACCAAATCAGCAGACAAACATTCCAGAAAAAAATGCTTGGATACGGGAACAGTCCCCTAAAGATTTTCAAGGCATGGATGGGGAGAGGTTTATGAGTAGGACATCCAAACTGTGCAGCGCAGTGCACGACTTATTAGGCTGAGATGCCCTCTGTCCTCTTTTTCATAATATTCGGATGTCTTTTGCCATGAATAACGCCAAGTATGATTATTTTTTGCTTCTCGACACGATAGATTATTTTATATGGAAATCTCTTAATGAAGTGTTTCCGTGTCCCCTTATATGCAGGCGCATATATCTCAGGATTTCTTGCTACGAATCGTAGTCCGGCGTCAACATGCAAAAGGAAATCGAATCCTAACCCGCCTCTCTTGTCTTCATACCATGCAAAAGCATCTGACAAGTCTTTTTCGGCCTCAGGCCTGATGATAATTTCATACCCCATGTTTAGCTGCTATTCTCTCATAAACCTCATTCCATGGAGAGCCTGAATCAGGATTGTTGTGATAAGCCTCAAGTCTTTTGTCAATTATCTTTTTTTCGTCCTCGGTCAACTCCAGAGAATCTGTCTGCGCAGCGATTGTGTCCCAAATGTCTTCTACCAGTTGAATTCTCTCAGGAATTGATAACTCAAGGGTATCTGTTGCTGATATCTTTTTCATAAGCTGTAACCTCCTCTCTTTTGCTTATGCTTATTTTAACATCTAATGCCGAAAATCATCTGCGGCCCTATGGGTCATTGACTGTCAGCCGTCCGCATCCATTTTTTCTTATCTCTTTTTTAAAGCCTTCTGCAAATTCTTGCACCCCATCTCATCTCCCATCTCACAAGCCTTTTGAAGATCAGAGATAGCCCTGTCAAGTTGTCCTTTCTTAGCGTAAGCAATCCCACGATTGTAATAGGCTTCGGCAAGATTCGGGTTTATAGCAATTGCCTTGTTATAATCCTCAATCGCCCTGTCATATTGTCCTTTCTTACGATAAGCAATCCCACGATTGTTATAGGCTTCGGCAAGATTCGGGTTTATAGCAATTGCCTTATTATAATCCTCAATCGCCCTGTCAAGTTGTCCTTTCTTACGATAAGCAATCCCACGATTGTAATAGGCTTCGGCAAGATTCGGGTTTATAGCAATTGCCTTATTAAAATCCTCAATCGCCCTGTCAAGTTGTCCTTTGTCAGCGTAAGCAGCCCCACGATTGTTATAGGCTTCGGCATCATTTGGGTTTAAGGCGATTGATGAGGTAAATGCCTCTATTGCTGCATCATATTCTTTGTTTATGCCATATTTATATCCCTTCTCAAACCACTCATTTGCCTGAAACAATTTCTCTTCATTAGTAATCTTTGCCTCTACTTGTTTCTTTTCCTTCTTATCCTTTGTCTGTGCCAATTGTTTCTTTAATTCCTCAATCTCCTTTTGACTCTTATCATAAGCATCCTGAATCTTTTTGTAATCAGCAACAACTGATTTTTCCTTAACCTTATTTGCCATCGCTTTAATATTATCAGGATTGACCTTTGCCTTTATCTTTACCCAAAAGCGAAAACCATCGCCGACAATAGTCCTTTTCTTGTCAAGTATCTCCACTTCCATAATCC
>DOHC01000215.1 GCA_003535475.1 Nitrospiraceae bacterium | reverse complement strand
TAGCCATGAGATAATCCAGCAGGCTGTTGTCAACTCTAACATAATCAACCTCTTTCTGCATCCTGAGTATTTCGTCTCCTGTTATCACTGGCTGCATGTTTTCAAGGAACTCAAGGCTTGACTGTCCGAGCAGCGCCTGCTTTTCGTATCCTGCCTCAGGGTATCCGAGTTTAAGATGCATCATAAACCTGTCAATCTGGCTTTCAGGCAGTGCAAACGTTCCGTGATATTCTGTGGGGTTCTGTGTTGCAATGACCATAAAAGGCTCTGGGAGCGTATGTGTCTTTCTGTCAACTGAAACCCTTCTTTCATTCATAGCTTCAAGAAGAGCGGACTGGGTTTTAGGATTTGTCCGGTTTATTTCGTCGGCAAGGACTATATTTGCAAATATAGGCCCTTCCTTGAATTCAAAGTTTTTTGTGTCGGGATTGTATATGCTTACTCCGATAATATCAGTAGGGAGGAGGTCGCTTGTGAACTGAATTCTCTGAAATGAGCAGTTTGTAGCTTTGGCAAGTGTGAATGCAAGTGTTGTCTTTCCAACGCCGGGGACATCTTCAATAAGCAGATGTCCCCTTCCAAGAAGAGTGACAATCGCCATCTTAACAGCATTCTGCTTGCCCTTTATTACAGAGTCTATTCTTTCCTGAAGAAGCCTGAGGGAATTCTCTGCCATGAAGATATTCTACCACATGAAACCTGCCGGGGATGCAACTTGAGGGCGGTTAGAAAAGTTTGTATGCCAGCAATATGCCTGCCATGCCAAGGATAAACAGGATGGCTATTCTGAGAGCTTTCTTTTTCATGTCTGCGGCCGGAGCTACGTATATCATCTTTTCCGGTAATTGCGGAGCGAACTCAGTATTTTTAGGAGATTTTACGTAAAGTAATTTCTTATCGGCTGATAGTTCTTTTGCAGTTT
The DNA here is from genome assembly GCA_003535475.1 of Nitrospiraceae bacterium. Taxonomy (GTDB): domain Bacteria; phylum Nitrospirota; class Thermodesulfovibrionia; order Thermodesulfovibrionales; family UBA1546; genus UBA1546. The sequence continues at coordinate 3,157 of DOHC01000215.1, read as the reverse complement.
TTCCTATCTCATTTATTGCGATATTCTTGCCGGCGGCTAACGTCAGTCTGTTATTTATATTCTCTGCCTCTGATGTTTCAGAGGCTATGTTGTCTCTATCTTTGTCTGTTTGGTTTAATGATATCTCATTTCTGAGAAAAACGTTTTCTGCTGTTTTTTCATCAATTTCTGTTTTTAAGACAGCGAGTGTATTATTGAGATACTCTATTTTATTGAGGTGTTCTGGCTCTGCTTCTGTGTTTTGGGGCAGGTTATTCAATATTAAAGGGGATGTTTCCACAAAGTCAGTCTTTCTTTGCTCTGCTGCTTTATAGCGTGTTTCAAGTTCTTTACACTTTAACTCGGTTTTCCTCATAGCCTCAAGCGCAGTATCCATGTCTGCCTGGATTTCCTGAAGCTGAAGTCCTTTTTTCTCAATCGTGTATTTCAGTTCTTCAATAGTTTGGTCTCTTTTATAAAGGTCCTCTATGACGTCATCTTTTTCTTTAAGCAGAAAGTCCCTTTCATCTCTCAGCTTGTCAAGCCCTGCCTTAAAGTCCACTATCTCCATGTTTCTTACTATATCAATGTCTGCAATCCTGTCCTGCAGTTTTTTCTTATCCTCAAATGCCTTGTTCAATGCATGGAAGAGCCTGTCTTTTTCTTCTACTGTTGATGCTAATGCTGTATTTTTCTCTTCTAATGCCTTTTCAAGGTGCGCTATCTCTTTTAGGGCATTTAAAAACCTTTCTCTTATGATCTTAGTATTGAGCGGGTCTGCGCTCTGTCTTTGCTCGGGCTGGACGCCGGACGACTCTTGTGTCTGAAGTCTGTTTATCAAGCTTTCAGGGGTTATGTCGTCAAATTCTCTGTCACCCATTCAATTGTTCCCTATAATTAGGCATTTATTCCTTACAGCCATTCTGTTGGAAAATTATAACTATCCGCATGTTCCGTTGTCAACAAGGTGCTATGCATCAATGGTTAAGGGCGATGGCGTGTATGTTGGGTTTTTCTGTGCGTGATATTATCCTATGGATATGCCTTCAACCGTAAAAGAAAAAAGATATTTCACGCGGTACTGCCTAAAGTCTTCCCTTAAGCTGAATTATAAACGGGAGAACATTTAATGCTGATGCTGTAAACTACTCTTTTGATGGAATCCGGGCGGTCGTTGAAAATAACCTGCATATGACAAAAGGCTCTTTTGTCAATGTGCACATGGATAGTCCTGGTTTAGACACAAGAGGGGAGGTTGTCTGGAGGCTTCGAAATATTCCTGACTGAAAAGCAGTACTCTTATACATTCAACCCGAAGAATGCATTTTTTGGTTAAGATTGCTATAGTTAACTTATGGAAAATTTTTTAAAAGCGCTGATTAATACATTTATCCCTATTTTTGTGGCAATAGATATTTTTGTTGTTCTCCCCATTTTCATATCAATCACAGAAGGCATGTCAAAAGCTAAAAGCAATGCAATTGTCAGAGAGTCTATACTTACAGCCCTTGCAGTGAGCCTTGCATTTGTTGCATTGGGAGAGGCGATATTCGGGATACTCGGCATCACAACGAATGATTTTAAGATTGCCGGCGGGCTGGTGCTTCTTGTCTTTGCAATCCTTGACATAGTAAAACACAGCGAGGAAAGGAGAATGCCTTCAGGCAGGATGGGTGTCGTGCCTATAGCGGTGCCGTTGATAATAGGCCCTGCAGTGCTTACCACTCTTTTAGTTCTTGTTGACCATTACGGCATTCTGCCGACGCTTGTATCTCTTGTATTAAACCTTGTTGTTGTGTATTTCTCGTTTATCAAGGCTGAGGCAATTACGAAATTGTTCGGCAGGGGCGGCATTGCGGCAATATCGAAGGTAATGGCTATATTGCTTGCATCAATAGCTGTTATGATGATACGCATTGGCATGGAAAACATAGTTAAGCGGTGAGCTATTCTTTGTAGATAATCGCCTTTGTCTTTTCTTTAGCCTCAATACTATGCGCAAGTTTGACAGCATCTTTCTTATTCTCAAACTTGCCGATTAGAACTCTGTAAAGTGTTTCCTTATCTTTTCCTGCGCTCTTTTGTATAAAGGTTTCATAGCCCTTGGCCCTATAATCTTTTGCGAGGGTTTCCGCATTATTTGAGTTTTTAAATGCTCCGAGTTGGACATGATAAGTTATTTTTCCTGCTAATTTTGGTTCAGGCTTTGGCGCTGTTTTGGCAGTAGCAGGAGCTGCGCTGCTGACAGATGGCATTGCTGATGGTTTTGCAGGAGCAGCTGGCGCAACAGGCTTGCTTTCAGGGGTCTCACCTATAGGTTTTTGTGGTTCCTTAGGAGCAACCGCTGCTGTTTCCGCTAGTGCCGGTTTAACAGGAACTGATGTTGAAGACTTCAGCCACGGCAGCAGGTTTTCTTTGTACAGGATCAATCCAACCCCTGCTCCAATAATTAGAATAATTATAAGTGAGACAATAAGAGGAACAAATAATCTGCTTCTCATACCCCTCCTCCTTATACTTGTTTTAAATTTATAAGCCCTTTCAGGTTCCATGTATGGAATGTCTTCAACCACAGTCTTTTCAAAAAAATCAGGCGTCTCTTTTTCCATCCTTACCATGGTTTCCTCTGAGGCGTCAAATTCCTCAGCAGGCATTGTTTGCCGTTCCTGCATCTGCTGTTTCATCACAACAGTTTCTTCAGCCTCGCCAAATCCAATTGTTTCTTCTGTCTTATCTGCCGGAAAATCCTGTAAAGCATTTGTTTGAATATCTCCGTATTCCATTGACAGGACATCCCCTGTTTTTGAGATGAGTTCTTTCGTGGTGAAGGGCTTTTTAAGGGAATCAACAATGCCGTATACTTCGGCATAGCGCTGATCCATTGCGCCTTCAAACGAAGAGAGTACAACTATAGGAATGTCTTTAAGCTGCTCTGTGCTATGTATTGTCTTGCAGACCTCTAACCCGCTTGTGCCCGACAGAGAAGGATTTATAAATATCAGGGAAGGGTTTACTTTCTTTGCCATTGCGATTCCAATGTTTCCGTTTGGGGCAGTAAAAACAAGATAATCTTCCGCTTCAAGTATTGATACAATCTGCTGTGTTGTTTCGGCATCCGTGTCAATTGCAAGAATTGTTTTTCCTGTCATGAAAAATCACCCCTCATTTAAAAGTCAAA
>DOHC01000259.1:4912-5514 GCA_003535475.1 Nitrospiraceae bacterium | reverse complement strand
TTTGCCGAGGGGGTAAGATTGCGTGCCGATGTTTGGTATTGGTGTGTTCCAGTATAACGAAAAGTTGAGCCGGAGCGGTAGCGATCGGCTCTAACGGCTGGTTGGGATACGGCCACGGAGAAAGGACTTGAATATGAAGATTGATAGAGTTGATGTAACTTATGGAGAATTGAGGAGTGCTGGATACCCTTCTTTTAGCAACAAAAGAATTGAAGTGACTCTTGGCGCAAAGCTTGAGCAAGGCGACATTGCCAATGTTGTTCAGGATAAACTTTTTACTCATGCAAAGACCATTGTTAAAAAGAGGTTCGGTGATACGGATGCCGAACAAACAGAAATTGACATCCCATTTTAAGTCTGATAGCTGCCATCAGGTAAAAGAGCAAGAGTTGTCGGCGTTTAACTGCTGCGAGCATTGGGAATTCGACGTACTAACAGCAGAAGAAAGGATTAAGTGATGAACAAAATAATATCCTTATATCGAGATGCGGTAAGGGATGATTGGGATAAGCAGACAGATGCTACGCTTGCAAATATGCAGGAAGCAGAACAAAATATTCTTTCCCACCTAGCCGCCGGAGAGGCAGCGGTCAAGAAGGTTG
>DOHC01000259.1:0-4793 GCA_003535475.1 Nitrospiraceae bacterium | reverse complement strand
CCATCATTCAGCAATCCAAGGAGGCGCATAATGAAAAAACGTGAGAAAGAATTACTTGTAAAACTTAAATGTTACTTTACCGCAGATTTCATGGGGATCGCTGACGAGCATTCTGGTGGATGCAAGACCTGTGGATATGGGGGAACTAGTACTGCTTCGCTAGAAGCTATCCATGAAGCTATTGATGACTTTATCAAGGCAGAGGAAAGGACTAAGCCATGACAGACCGTGAGCCGAAGTGAGCCGGAATGGAGCACAGCGGAATGATCGGCTGGAGCGACTTTGTTATGTGCTTTTTTATAATCTAAGGAGGTTGTAAATGCCACAAAAAAACGGAACAACACTATTATCTTTTGAGTTATCAATGCCCAACGTAGGCTCATGGAATGGTAAGTGGACGGGACAAGGCAAGCCATACATTATTGTTGATTGCTTCCTAAAAAGCGAAGCAGAAAAGGCAAAACAGATTCTTGATAAAGGATACTACCACTATAATTTCGGAGACGGCTGGTCTGCTGGTATATCGGTAAAGGAAATACCTGATAGAAAAACTGCCGCAAAATTAAGAAAAATATCTGCCGGATTCTGCGGGTATGATTGGATGGTGCGCTCTATAATGCGCGACGGGTATATTCACACTTAACGAAAAAATCAGCCGGAGCGTAGTGATCGACTGGATTGCCCTTGTTATACGCTTTTATTGAAAGGATTGCAAAATGGGACAAGCGAAAAGAAGAGGGACGTTTGAGCAACGGCGAGATGCCGCGATAAAACTTTATAATGAAAAACAAGCTGAACGCGACAGAGAGACTGATCGTAATTATGTGCCGCCATATGGCATTGCAAGGTTTTTATTACCCTGTATGGCTTGGCTGCGATGATGTCTTTAGGCGGCGGGTATTCGCTTCCGTGCAAGGGATTTAGAAGATAACACAAAGCTCACCGGGAGCGCAGTGAGTCTACATTGAGTGACTTTGTTATATGTTCTTATAAATTTTTTTAAAGGAGAAAATGAAATGGTAGAAAAATTAGAGCAGGAAGAGGTAAAGCAGGAAGAAACAAAAGCACAACAAGGTCAAATTTATCTCGTATTAAGTGGAGTTTTTGAAGCCAGTGTAGAGGTTGAACCCGAAAAACGTGTTGATGCATTTTTGCTACACTTCACTAGTTTAGATGGTGTGCAATTTATGAGTCCACTCATATGCCATGAAAATTATAAAGAAGGTGTACGTAAAGCGCTCAGCCGTTTAACGCCATTGAAGCTAAACTTTATTTCTAAAAAAGAGCAAACTATAGCAAATGATAGTGTAAATGATGTTGGAAGTATGCCAGTTGATACAAAAGTGCAATAAAACTTCGATATAAATAATTTATCTTCGTGGTGTACAAAGTTAATATAACATTATATAATGTACCTAACAAAATAAAAAGAAAGGAGAATTACAATGGCAGATTATGTAGAATCAATGGCATATAGAGGAGATAAACCCTGGCATGGTATTGGCTTTCCTATTCATGAAGCTGTGACACCTGCCGAAATGCTAAGATTGGCTGAACTCGATTGGTCAGTAAGTAAAAGACCTTTGTACACACCAGTTTCAAAAGTATCCCAGCAAGGTGGTCAGAGTTCCGAGGTCATGGCATTGAATGATTTATCATCTTTGGTAAGAGATTCAGACAACAAAATATTCGGCGTCTGTGGTCCCAAGTACCAGCCATTCCAAAACTCAGAAACATTTGAATTCTTTAACAAGTTTACAGAAGCAGGTCACATGAAAATGGAGGTTGCTGGTTCATTGAAAGGTGGCACATGGGTATGGGCGCTTGCCCGTCTTGAAGGAAAAGCTTTTCAATTAATGGAAAGTGACTTGAACTACTCATATCTTCTCTTGGTATCACCTCATGTGTGGGGAGAAGCAATGACTATTATGTTTACATCAGTGCGTGTGGTTTGTTGGAATACTTTAACACAAGCATTAAACAAGAAACTTTCTGACAAATTTCGGTTTATACATAGTCGTGCTTTTGTAGATGTAAAAGCACTCGCTGAACTTTCAGTTGAACAANNATAAAATGGTTTATGAGCAGAAAGCAAAATTGCTTTCTGAAGTAAAGATCATTGATATGACAAAACTTTACAACTATATCGCTCAAATTGTCCAGCCTGATTTAATTGAAAGCGGTGATGCAAAGCCAACAGAATTTGGTAAACAAGCCACACAGATTCTAACAAATGTACACACAGCGCCGGGGTCAAAGTTGCCATCTGCTAATATGACATGGTGGGGTGCCTTTAATGCTGTGACATATTACTTTGATCATCAAGCCGGGCGAGTTGGACCAGATAAACGACTATATGAGGCGTGGGTAAACCACACTGCGGCAGTTAAGAAAAGAAATGCTTTTGAATTAGCAGTACAATATGCACAAGCAGCATAGTCTAAAGGTGGAAAACCTTTAGACGGGCGTGGTGAGTAAGTGGAAAGCTGAAAGCCACGCAATTAATTCTAAATAGAAAGAAGAAGATATGAAATCAATAAATATTAGCGTCGTGATAACTAAAGAAGAATTTTTACTTACAATAAGTCCTAAATATATTCCTGCATGGGGTAAGTGGGAAGCCCTACGAGAGCTAATGCAGAATGTGATTGACCGGTATAATGAAGAACCGAGAGCCGAGATCATCTTTACATATAGTCCTTTGAAACAGAGACTTATTGTTGGTAACAAGTTTTCTTTACTTGAACGCAAAACACTTATCATGGGAGAAACTAGTAAAGCAGATAATGATTCTGCTATAGGTAAATATGGCGAAGGTTATAAGTTAGCATTAATGGTACTCCTTCGTTTAGGAGCAAGGATTCGCATACGTACTGCCGGTGAAGTATGGGCACCAATAATTAAATACTCAGAGCAGTTTGAAACTGACTTATTGGCGATTGGCGTTATTAAATCTAAAGTTGCTTCAGAAAGTTTACTTTTTGAGATTGACGGCATCACACAAGATGACTATAAAGAATTATTAGCTAATCTACTTCCGTTGACTAGAAATTGGTCTATAAGATAATGCTAGTACAAAAAATAATTAAACTTCGGAGTGTACAAAGTTTAAAAAATAGTGTATATTGATTTTAACAGAGCGTGAGAAAGAAGAGTCTAAATAAAAATATAAATGAGAAAGAGAGGTGAATATAGACTAATATTGTTAATGAGTTATTCCACAGGACTCCACTAGTCTCACGGTATAAATAAGGATGTTAATTATTATAAACCCAAAATAAAAAGGAGAATTAACCATGGCAACACCCACAGTCGACGCAAAAGCAAATGTAAATGTAGAGAAGAAAGCAGCCCCCGAAGTGAAACCCAATCCGATGGCACCGAAAACCGTTATCGTTCCCGGTAAACCCGGCGATGAAAAAGCGCCCCGCGCACCGAAAGTCGCTAAGGCCGGCAGCAAATTTATTTTACTGAAAGAACTTGAAGAAGCCACCAAGATGCCGTTGCAGTGCAAGCAGATCATCGGAATTCTGTCTGCCGCCAAAGACAAAACCCTCGGCCGCGAGGACCTCATTGCGAAAATGATTGCTCTGCCGATCGTTACCCGTCAGCCGATGGAACGGATTCTCGGTTTTTACCAGTCTCGCCTGATCAGCGGCAACTGGGTTAAGATCGAAGCAGTTATTAAACCGGCTGAAGCACCCAAAGCAGATGCACCTAAAGCAGACGCACCTAAAGCAAACGCCACCGCAGAAGTAAAGAAATAATTTAGACAGCTGGGCCCGGTGACAATCGGAGAGAGCGAGCAGCACTTCGCGTAAGTCTTAATCTCTCCGGTTGCTTACTAAAGAAAGGAGAATTAAAATGCCTAACGAATTTGGCAAGACTATAGATAAAACATACCTATCAATTGACATGGCCGAGCGCCGCGGTTACTTACATAGGGATTACATTGCGCACTGTTTCAGATGGACACATGTTATAAAGTTTCTTAATGAAAAGAAGCGCTATGAATCCGCGCATATCCTTGATATAGCATGCGGCAGAGAAACACCACTTCTTAAAACTCTGTATTCATCGCGTCTGATTCCGCAATCATATACTGGTATTGACTTCGGGCCTATTAATCCTCCAGATGAAGCGCTCACTAAGAAGTTTCCAGTAACACTTTACCCTAACTATAATATCCTCGACATTCTACCTACACAAGGTTGGACACAAATCGTTATGCTCGAGATGTTAGAGCATGTGGAACAAGACATGGGTCGCGAGGTCCTTAAGCATATCCAAAACTTTATGTCCCCTGGACAGACAACGTTCTTTATGTCTACTCCGTGCTTTGATGGCCACAAGGCCGCGAACCACGTTTACGAGTGGCGCTATGACGAACTGAGAGAACAGCTGACAGTTCTTAACTTTAAAATAGAAAATGTCTGGGGTACCTTCGCATCAATTAAAGATTACGTTGGGCATTTCACATCAGAGCAAAGAGAGATCTTTGACGAACTTAGAGAGTACTACGATTCGAATGTTTTGTCTGTGATCTTTGCTCCCATGTTTCCTGAATATTCACGCAACGCCTTATGGCAGTTGACAATATAATATGTTGAACTATAAACCTTTGGAGGATTTTATGATACAGGAGGTAGTAGAGTTCAATGCTAAAGTACTAGGTATTGAACAGAGACCAGTACATCTTTTAACGGAAGATGAAGAAACTTATTTGGAGAAAGCTTTATATGAAGAAGTTTTTGAATTTCAAGATGCCTACACTGAGAATAATATTGTTGGCA
>DOHC01000064.1 GCA_003535475.1 Nitrospiraceae bacterium | reverse complement strand
AAAATCATCTTCAGCGTCAGCACATATATTCAATTATACGAATTTTGCCATCAGAAAATCCAGAGCCATGCGCAGTCAGTGTATTTATTTGAAGAGCTTAATTGACTTTAACATGGGAAACTATTATATTTAAAACTGCTTTGAAGAAATTATTATACAGGTTAATATTTTGGATTTTACAGATATAATCCGGCAGATAGTTCTCCTTGCTTTTCCTGTCCTCATAGCGGTTACATTTCATGAGCTTGCCCATGGTTATGTTGCAGACAGGCTCGGCGACCCAACTGCAAGGCTTGCAGGAAGGCTTACGATTAATCCCTTAAAACATCTTGATCCGATAGGCACTCTGGTATTTGTCATTACGCGGATGATTGGATGGGCAAAGCCTGTTCCTGTGAATCCGTATAATCTGAGGAATCCAAAAAAGGATATGATTTGGGTGTCCCTTGCAGGGCCTGCAGCCAATTTGATTATTGCTGTTCTCGCGTCTGTTGTCTTCAGGTTACTGCTGAACTTGCCTATTTCTCCTTTTAGCGATCTGGGCCAAACAATTCTTGCCCCTCTTATCCTGATAGCCCGGATTACTGTTACGATTAATATCGGGCTTGGGGTTTTTAACCTGATCCCGGTTCCTCCGCTTGATGGAAGCAAGATATTAATGGGACTATTGCCTCACAGGCAGGCAGCTGTTTACAGCAGGATTGAGCCTTACGGTTTTTTTATCCTGCTTGGGCTTATATTCCTGAGAATTACAGACTACATCATAGTCCCGATAATAATTCTCATAAGATACCTTCTTTTAGGACAATAACACTACATGGTTTATTTAAGTATCCCTTTTACAATCACATCCACTGCATCTTCGGGCGTCAGCCCGTGCGCCATCAGAGTTTCAAGCTGTCTCTTATCAACGCTTCCTATTGCCGCCTCGTGAGTAACCTTGGCTAAGGGGTTTGTAACATTTACAATGGGGATTGCTTTTGCAACTGCATTATCCTTTACTATCTCCATGCAATCAACATGTCCTCTTGCACCTTCTGCGTTACCTTCTGTGATGCCTGTGACTTCTGCCTTTGCCTCATCCTCAAGGGCAACCCTTGTCTTTATCAATCCCCTTGAATTCTTGCCGGCCAGCACAACCCTTTCCTTTATATTGATTTCGTCATTAGCGTGTCCGAAGACCCTTGCCGTGAGTTCCGTTACAGCGTTCTCCTCCGCTTCAACGGAATAATCAATATCAAGCTTTCCAACCCTTCCCGATGTCAATGTGAAGTCTGTAGAGTATCTTCCGTTTTTGCCGACTCTAACATTTGATTTGGGGACTACTTTAATACCGCCGTATAATCCGTGATAATGTGTTTCTGAATATCTCATCTCTGCATTTTCGCCTATATCTACAACAGCATCCATTATATGCCTCACCTTTTCAGCCTTTGGGAATATGCAGTGTGCGATGAAATGAGCGGAACTGTTACTTTCTAATTTTATATCCATTTTTATTTTCTGTGTTCCCTTTTTATGCAGAATTCCAAAGCAGAGGTGAACAGGGTTCTTTATTTTGAATCCCTCTTTGACAATGACTCTTGCAGAGATGCCAGTAAGTGTTTCCTTTGCATTTACTTCAATGCCTTCAACCTTATTAGAGCTTAATATTTTATGTCCGCTCGCGACAAGGTGCGCTATCTCATTATTTTCAAGGATAGCCTTGTCGCCTCCTGCCTCTCCATATGCCTTCATCAACGTATCAAGATCAGACATAGGCGCACACCTCCCCATCGCAGACAAGACATTTTCTTGATTTATAGTATTCAGCCACCTTCTCGGGATTGCCAGTGCAGACTATTTTCCCATTGCAGATATGGGAAGCCCTGTCGGCAATTAACACGATCTCCTCCCTGTGCGTAATCAAGAGTACAGATGAACAATTGTTCTTGAACGCATTAATGACATTGACTATATCCTGAGTAGAAAGCATGTCGATCCCTGAATCCGGTTCGTCAAGGATAGCAAGTTTTGGATTCAATGCAAGAATGGATGCAAGCTCAATCCGTTTCCTCTCGCCTCCGCTTAAGGATTTGTCAACCATTCTGTGAAGGTAGAGTTCGGGATGAAGTCCAACCATTTCAAGATAATGAGCAGGATCAACGTCGGTCCTCTTCAAAGTAAGGTAATCCCTCACGGAGATCCCCTCGAACCTCACCGGCTCCTGCCATGCCATGGTTATGCCCAGTTTTGACCGTTCATGGATTTTTAGGGTGTTTATCGTTTTGCCCTCAAATATTATTTCACCTGATGACGGCATGTACCCTTCGCATCCCATTATCAAATACGCGAGGGTGCTTTTACCTGTGCCGTTTGTACCTAAAAGGGCATGGACTTCGGATGACTCAATGGTCATGGAGAAATCATCGAGAATTTTTTTGTCGCCTGCATGGAAGGTGAGTCCTTTAATTTCAATCAGCGGCATCTTTTACTATAACCTCCACGATTACCGGCATGTACTCCTTTTTCGCACCTTTCTTCCGAAAGAGAAAAAGAATGAATATCCCGATGATAAAGCCAACTAAACCAAAAATGGCGCTCATGTCATCAGTAGATTTATCAAACATTCCTGCAAGATAGAATCCGAGTATAGCTCCGATTATCAAAAACAGAACAGGAATGCCGTAAATAAAGACCGAAGCCTTCATAAAAGCCACTGATTGGACCTGCACCTTCACCCTGTCTCCAATATTGGCCCTTATCATGTTAAAGGCCTCAAATACAACTTTTCCTCCTGCCGCCAACTCTTCAATCTCCTGAAGCCCGCACTGCGCGCAGGCAGAAGTTCGCTCCACTTCAACATATGCCTTGTCGCCTTCAATTTTTCTCACTATGCCTGTATCTTCAATCATGGATTCTGTATCTTTAGCTCTTCTGCAATTTTAATGTATTTTATACAAGCCTGCTTCCTCCCAGTATCTCCAGTATTTCACTGGTTATCTGCTCTTGTCGCTGGTATCTCTGTGCCGCCTCAAGATCGGAAATATTTTTAGTTATATTTTCCGATGCGCTCTCCATGTTCCTTATTCTATACCAGTTTTCACTTCTTATGGCTTCAATATAGCATCTGTAAACACTGATATACAGGATCTCTTGGACAAGCTTTTCAAATATCACTTCCGGCTTAAGATATATCAGGGGTCTTATTAACGGAAACTCCACATGCCCGATCCTCTTCATATCAGGAGGAAGTATCTGCTCCATTATTATCTCCGCCCTGTTTTTTATAATGGTTGTAAACACAACGGTAAGGTTAAAAAAGTCAGCGCGGGAATAAACAGCCATTATCTTTACAAGCAATGTCTCCATCATATCTCTTATGCTCTCAAAGCTCACTGCAGATTCCATGAAATCCGTTATCCTGAGTTCTCTCTGCTCAACAGTGGCCTTCAGCCTTCTGCCTATAATAAAGAGGGCGTCGTCATCTTTGACGATATTTGAGACAACATCCGCGATCCTGTCGTTGTAAGCTCCGCAAAGTCCCTGATCCGAGCCGAATACTATCAGTACCCTCCTGCCTTCAGTCCGTTCAGGAATAGTCATCACCGGAAAGTTGGCAATGAGGCCTGCCAGCGCATAAAAGACATTCTGCTCAAAGGTCCTTACTGTTGATACGTACTCCTCTGTTTTTCTAATGTTCAGTCCCGCATAGGCCTTCATGGCATTCACTATATCGTGAATGTCCTCAAAAGTCTTGATTTTTTGCTCCAGGTCCCTTGTGCCCATATTATCTCAATATCCGGTTATTCCGTTTTATTGGCCAATGGTTCGTAAGCGGTTATAAGACCAATTAATCTCTCTTTATCGGTATCTGTTAATCGCCCTCTATCTCTGATTTCCTGCAGTATATCAGGCAGCTTTTCTCTTACGGTTGCCATTATTTCCCTGCATCGGTCCCGGACCGCCGCAAGTTCAACAGAATCGAGGATACCTGATTCAACTATCATCAGACTTAGAACCTCTTCTTCAATTGTCCGCGGCTGGAATTCCGGCTGCTTTAAAATCTCTCTGAGCCTCTCGCCCCTTGTTATCAGTTTTGCCGTCTCTTCTTCTATCTTCATGCCGAATTTTGTGAAGACTTCGACCTCAAGGAACCGTGAGTAGTCTATTTTCAGCCTGCCCGCAACCTCCTTCATTATCTCGACCTGCGCCTTACCCCCGATTCTTGACACGGATTTTCCCACATCTATGGCAGGCCTGATCCCTTTGTTGAGCAGAAGTGTGTTCATATATATCTGTCCGTCGGTTATAGAGACAAGGTTTGTGGGTATGTAGGCGGAGATATTGCCCTGCTGGGTCTCTACGATGGGGAGGGCAGTAATGGAACCGCCTCCGTATCTCTCATTCAGCTTTCCTGGCCTCTCAAGGAGCCTTGAGTGAAGATAGAAAATATCACCGGGGTATGCCTCTCTGCCCGGAGGTCTTTTGAGTAAAAGGCTGAGAGCCCTGTAGGCATTGGCATGTTTTGACAGGTCATCATATACAACGAGCGCATCTCTTCCCCTGTCGCAGAAATATTCGGCGATGGCAGTGGCGCTGTAGGGTGCGACATATTGAAGCCCGAGGGTTTCCGTGGCATCAGCAGTAATAAATACGGTTTTGGAAGCATCGCCATACTGTTTTATCTCCTTCATCACCTTCAGGATGTGGTCCCTTTTCTGTCCTATTGCAACATAAATACAGATGACATCACTCCTTTTCTGGTTAATAATTGTATCTACCGCAATGGCCGTTTTTCCTGAAGACGGGTCGCCTATTATCAACTCCCTCTGTCCCTTTCCAATGGGGAGAAGGGCGTCTATTACCTTTATGCCGGTATAAAGGGGGTCTGATACGAAGTCTCTCTGAATAAGGGATGGCGCCTCCCTCTCTACCGGATAGAATGTTTCAGCGCGTGGGACACGATGTCCGTCCAGCGGATTGCCGAGGGCGTCGAGCACCCTTCCGGGAAGCTCCTCTCCGACACCGATAGAAATAACCCGTCCCGTGCTGTAGACCCTGTCGCCTGCTCTTACCCCCTTTTTATTCCGGAGAATCACTACACCTGTATGTTCCCTGTCAAGATCAAATGCGATGCCTGAATCTCCGCTTTCAAATTCGAGGAGTTCATAAAGCCTTGCACTGAAAAGGCCGGATATGTGGGCAATATCATCCCCGACAGAGATTACCGTTCCCTCTTCCATTACCTTTGGGGCAAATCTGTATTGCTCAGCCTCTTTCTTTGACTTTTCCCAGAAATCAGGAATCGCTTTTTCCATTATGCATATCTCCGGATCCTGTCCATGAAGGCGCCTATCTGTCCCTTTATTGAAAAATCATATGTCTTGCCGGCAAACTTCAGCTTTGCCCCTGAAATGAGTTCAGCATCCACGGAAGTTTCAAGTGTCAGCTTTTTGTTCAGGGCGGGTGAAAGCCTGTTTCTTAATTTATCTATCTCATCCTCCGAAAGCGGATAAGCCGATATCAGCTCGGCTTTTATTGTCTGATCCTGTCCGGCGGTGTCCTTGATCTCTCCGACAATGCGGGGGATATCCGTTTTAAGTCTTTCAATGACCGCCTTGTGCATGTCTTCATTGGTAATATCTTTCAAAAGCATGGCGCTGAAAGATTCAACAAGGTCTATCGCTTTGTCCCTTAATTCCTCCTCATGCCTCTTCGTTTCCATATCCAGCACTGCCTGCCTTTTTTCCAACAGCTTTTGGGCGTCCTCTTCGGCTTTCTTAAGAATCTTTTCCTTCTCCGCCCCGGCTTCCTTTTCCATTTTATCCATCAGTTCCTGCCGCATCTCTTTCAGTCTTTGCAGTTCGAGACGGTTTTGTTCAAGGGCGACAGCGGCCTCTTTTTTTATCCCCTCAGCTTCGGAAATGCTCCTTGCAACGGCATTCCTCCTCTTCTCCATAATCTCTTTCACGGGTTTATAGAGGACCCTTTTAAGGATATAGACGAGTACGAAGAAATTAATTACCTGAAAAATCAATGTCCAGATGTTGACTTTCATCTCACTTCACTAAATGACTTATAAGCGGGTTTGCAAAGAGTATAATCAGGGCGATTACAAAGGCATATATTGCTATGGACTCAATAATAGCCATGCCCACGAAAAGGGTCCTCATTATCTGCGCCGACGCCTCCGGCTGTCTCGCCATTGCGTCCATTGCGCTTGTCAGCGCCTTGCCTAGCGCCTGTGCCGGACCATAGCCGCCGATTGCCATGGTGACGCCTGCTACGATAATTGAAATAAGCACTACTAAGGTCATTGAATCCATTTTAATCCTCCTTCTGATGCTGGTTTTCTTGTGGGTCAGTCCTTATCCCTCCCGCAATAAAGACAAGGGTCAGTATTCCGAATATGTATGCCTGAATAAGACCAATTATTATATGCAGCAGCGCAAAAGGTACAGGCACCAAAAAGCCGGCTATCCCGAGAATTATTACTGCGATCATATCACCGCTGAGCATATTGCCGAAGAGCCTTACCGCAAGGGCAATGGTCCTTGTGAATTCTGCAAGGATATGAATTGGCAACAGTATCCACGAAGGCTCCGTGTAGTGAGAGAGATACCTTTTCAGCCCCATTGTCTTTATGCCTATGACATGCATCAGGGAGAATGATATTACGGCAAAGGCAAAGGTGGTGTTTATGTCAGC
>DOHC01000122.1 GCA_003535475.1 Nitrospiraceae bacterium | reverse complement strand
ATGAAAAACTGGATGGGCGTGATGGGCGGCTCAAGGCGCACGATACATCAGAGGCTTGACGAGAGCCTCGTTGACCTTTCCATGGCTATTAAGCCCACTCTTACCATCCTTGATGCGGTGCGTATTCTGACGGCAAACGGCCCTCAGGGTGGAAGTCTCAGCGATGTGAAAAAAATGGATACAGTTATTGTTGGCGTTGATCAGGTTGCTGTTGACTCGTTTGGCGCCACGCTTTTCGGCATGAAAGGAAGCGATCTTGAGTATGTAAATATCGGGGATAGGGCAGGTCTCGGCAGGATGGATATTTCGAAATTGAATGTTAAAAGGATAAATGTTTAACGTTCATAGCTTAAAAAAACAGGATACAGCATTTTCGCACTGGCATATTTAATGCAGAATTATAGAAGAATTTCACAGGGGATATTCTTATTATTGTTCCTTTTCCTCTTTTTGCAGACAGAGGCAAAAGGGAAAGACGAGCTTGGCTATCCTGTAAAGATATTCCTTGATTTTGACCCGCTGATTTTTGTAACCACAATTCTTTCAGCGCATGCAGTCCAGAAGGCTTTTTATTTCTCTCTGGTCGTGATAGTTGCCACAATAGTTTTGGGCAGAGTATTCTGCGGATGGATATGCCCGCTGGGAACACTTAATAACATTGTCGGTTCTTTCAGGAAAAAACATTCAGATAATATAAGCATTAACTGGCACAGAACAAAATACTATATCCTGATATTTCTTCTCGCAGCCTCTGTTTTTTCGCTTCAGCTTGCCGGTATTGTTGACCCGCTTTCTCTTCTCATAAGGTCGCTCTCTGTAAGTATCTATCCTGCATTCAATTATGGAACAAAGGCGGGGTTTGACGCCATATACAACTCAAATATCAAGGGCATTGTTGATATATCAGAAGCTGTTTATTCCGTATTTAAAAAAAGCATCCTCTCTTTTCAACAGCCTTTCTACCACCAGAGCGCCTTCATAGGCATCCTATTCCTTTTCATACTCGGGATGAATCTTGTGGAAAAGAGATTCTGGTGCAGGCATCTATGCCCGCTCGGCGCTTTGCTCGGCCTCTTATCAAGATTTTCCATTCTTAAAAGAACAGTAAGCGAAGGCTGCACTTCATGCGGTGCGTGCGCTTCTGTATGTCAGGGTAATGCGTCTCCTGATAAAAAAGAAGAATGGAGGGATACGGAATGCCTGTACTGCTGGAACTGCGATGACGTATGCCCACAGAATGCGGTCAGCTTCGGATTTTCAGGTAAAAAGGCTGCTGCGTCAATGGACCTCGGCAGAAGGAGGGTTATTACGTCCCTGGCGTCAGGTGTTGTCGCAGTGCCTCTTTTAAGATCAAATCCCTTGTCCAAAGCGGAAGTTCCGAATCAGAAATTAATCAGGCCTCCGGGAGCACTTGAAGAAAAAGAGTTTCTTAAGAGATGTGTCAAATGCGGCGAATGCATGAAAGTATGCATCACAAACGGGCTTCAGCCGACATTTCTTGAGGCAGGGTTTGAAGGAATATGGTCTCCTCTGCTTATTCCAAAGATGGGATATTGCGAATACCGATGCACTCTCTGCGGTCAAGTATGCCCGACAGGAGCAATAAAAAAATTAGACTTGGAAGAAAAGGCAAAGATAAAGATAGGGCTTGCTATGATTGACAAAAACAGGTGTTTGCCTTATTCCCATGCAACGCCCTGCATAGTATGCGAGGAAGTATGCCCTACACCGAAGAAGGCAATATGGTTTGAAAAGGCCAAGGTTAGAGACAGGGAAGAAAAAGAGGCGGTAGTTCAGCAGCCGAGGGTTGATCTTGAGCTGTGCATCGGCTGCGGCATATGCGAGACGAAATGCCCTGTCATTGACAGGCCTGCTATATATGTAACAAGTATTGGCGAGAGCCGTTCCAAAGAAAACCAATTATTGCTGATGCAGCAGGGGAACTATTGATGGTAGTATATTTATAGAATGTTAAAACCAGATGACTATAAAGGACAGACGCCGGCATGGTGCCCCGGCTGTGGCAATTTTGCAATCCTCAAAACATTTAAAGAGGCGTTGGCTGAACTCGGCATAGAGCCGCATCAATTCACTATTGTCTCAGGCATAGGACAGGCAGGGAAATTCCCGCACTACTTGAAATGCAACACATTCAACGGGCTTCACGGCAGGACACTTCCTGTTGCCACAGGGATAAGGCTTGCCAATCATGAAATGCTCACAATAGCAGTTGCAGGCGACGGTGACTGCTACGGAGAGGGCGGAAACCATTTAATGCACGCAATGAGAAGGAATGTCAATGTAAAGCTTTTTGTGCATGACAACCAGATATATGGGTTAACAAAGGGACAGGCATCTCCTACAAGCCATGAAGGTATGATAACCAAAAATCAGCCATTCGGTGTTTTAGCAGAGCAGCTAAACCCGATTGCACTGGCTGTTGCGCTTGACTGCAGTTTTGCGGCAAGAGGCTTTGCAGGCGATATGGAACATCTTAAGGGTTTGATAAAGGCAGCGATAAATCATAAAGGCTTTTCACTTGTTGACATACTTCAGCCCTGTGTGACATTCAATAAAATAAATACATATGAATGGTACAGGCAGCGTGTTTATCGCATAGAGTCTGAATATAATCCTGAAGACAGGACATCTGCATTCAAAAGGGCGCTTGAATGGGGAGAAAGGATTCCAATAGGGATAATCTACAGGAATAACCGCCCCCTCTTAGAGGAAAGAATACCA
>DOHC01000005.1 GCA_003535475.1 Nitrospiraceae bacterium | reverse complement strand
AACTGCATCCAATGTCTTTTCTGCTGGGCATACTGCCCTGACATGGCTGTTAATGTCAAGGACGGAAAAATGACAGGGTTTGATTATGACTATTGCAAAGGCTGCGGTATATGCGCCCTCGAATGCCCGGGCAAGAAAGGCAATAAGGCGATAGTCATGGAAGAGGAGGGGAAATAATGGCCCAGAAATCTGGAAGAATAGTTGCGGTTACAGGAAACGAGGCTGTTGCAGAGGCATTGAGACAGGTGAACTCTGATGTAAGCGCTGCATATCCTATAACTCCGGCGACGGATATTATGCAGAGATATACAGGCTTTGTATCCAACGGCAAGGTTAAAACAGAAATGATACTCGTTGAGAGCGAACACAGCGCGATGAGCGCATGCATAGGGGCCTCAGCAGCAGGCGGCAGGGTCATGACCGCTACCTCTTCGCAGGGACTTGCACTTATGTGGGAGGAACTATTTATTGCTTCAGGCACAAGGCTGCCGATAGTCATGGCTCTGGTGAACAGGGCATTGTCAGCGCCTTTAAATATCCATGGCGATCATTCTGACGGCATGGGCGCAAGAGACTGCGGGTGGATACAACTCTGGTCTGAGAATGCTCAGGAGGCATATGACAATACAATTCAGGCATTCCGCATTGCAGAGCACATGGATATAAGGCTTCCAGTCATGGTGTGTCTTGACGGTTTTATCATAAGCCATTCAATAGAGAGGATTGAATATATCGACGATGACGCTGTCAGCAAACTTGTCGGTGAGTATAAGCAGTTGAATCCTTTGCTCGATCTGGAGCATCCTGTAAGTTACGGGCCTTTGATACTCCCGGACTATTATATGGAATACAGAAGGGCGCATGCTGAGGTTATGTCAAAGGTTCCCGGCATTGTATTGGATGTCGCTAAGGACTTTGAAAAAATATCCGGCAGGAAATACGGGCTCTTTGAGGCGTACAGGCTTGATGATGCTGAGATAGGGATTGTTATCCTGAACTCTGCTGCAGGCACATCAAAAGATGTTATTGATTCGTTCAGGGAAAAAGGAATAAAGGCAGGGTTATTAAAGCCGAGATTGTTCAGGCCGTTCCCGTACGATGAAATAGGAAATGCGCTAAAGCACCTGAAAGCAATCTGTGTGCTTGACAGGGCTGATGCATTCGGAGGCTCTTACGGGCCCTTGTTCATGGAGACAGCATCAAGCCTCTATCATTATAAGGACAAGCCTGTGGTTGTTAATAAGATATACGGGCTCGGAGGAAGGGATTATCTGCCTGAACATGCAGAGTATACCATTAACGAACTCGTTGAGATAGCAAAGACAGGCAAGGTTAAAACTCTTAAAGAATATATCGGGGTGAGGGAATAATATGGCGACACCACTTACATTAAAAGAACTTTCAAAGAGAGAGATATTGTTAACATCGGGGCACAGGATGTGTTCAGGCTGCGGCGCTCCCATTATTGTGAAAATGGTGCTTCTTGCTTCGGACTATCCAATAGTTGCAGCCAATGCAACCGGATGTCTTGAAGTCTCTACCTGCATATCTGATTACACTGCTTGGAAGATTCCATGGATACATAATGCATTTGAGAATGCTGCGGCAACGCTTTCAGGCGTAGAGACAATGTACAGGTCTCTCAAAAAACAGGGGAAGATTGATAAAGAAATAAAATTCATCGCATTCGGCGGCGACGGAGGCACTTATGATATAGGGTTTCAGAGCCTTTCCGGAGCAATGGAGCGCGGTCATGACATGCTTTNNTCGGCGGCGACGGCGGCACCTATGATATCGGCTTTCAGTCCCTTTCCGGGGCCATGGAACGCGGCCACGATCTGGTTTATGTCTGTTATGACAACGGCGCATATATGAATACAGGAATCCAGCGTTCAAGCGCCACTCCTTACGGCGCGGATACTACAACCTGTCCTGCTGGAAGCGTTATCCAAGGCAAGCCTCAGCCAAGGAAAAACCTCACAAAGATAATGGCTGCGCATGATATTCCATACACTGCACAGGCGTCGCCAAGCCACTGGATGGACCTTGTGAAGAAAGTAAAAAAGGCGCTTGAAATTAAGGGTCCCAAATTCATGAACATACTTTCACCATGTAACCGCGGATGGAGGTCAAGGACAGACGACGCTATAATGCTCAGCAGGCTTGCCGTTGAGACATGCTACTGGCCGCTTTATGAGATAGAGAACGGAGTCACAAAAGTAACCTTTAAGCCAAAGGAAAAGAAGCTGCTTGTGGATTTCCTTAAGCCTCAGGGCCGATTCAAGCACCTTTTTGCTCCTGAAAACGAAAACATGCTTAAAAATTTTCAGGAAATGGTGGATAAAGAGTGGGGATCTCTGCTTAAGGCGTCAGGAACAGAATAGCTTTCAGTTGCTTATGAATAGTGTTTCTGATAATTTAGATGAAAATCCCTGCGTTTTTTAATGCGGCGGGATGGCGATTAAGAGGAGATAAGAAAGAGGATGTCCGGTTCTGATCTTGTAATGTATGATAATGAGTTCCAGAAGGTTGACGAGGAACTCCAGAGACTTCACCAGCAGGCAAATGCAAACGTTGTCTTCCTTGTGGATAAAAACGGCCAGCTTATAGCCTCTGCAGGCGACACCAATAATATTGATACCACATCCCTTGCATCACTTACAGCCGGCAATATTGCAGCCACAGGAGGGATTGCAAGGCTTCTTGGAGAAAAGGAATTTACGATACTCTTTCACGAAGGAGAAAAAGACAACATCCATATATCATTGATTGGACAGAGAGTTATACTTGTTGTGATATTTGACCAGAGGTCTTCACTCGGGCTTGTAAGGCTCAGGGTGAAGAAAACTGCGGAAGCCCTTGCAAGAATATTTGACGAAATAGCGAGCAAGTCGGAAAAAGAAAAAGTGGAAGGCGGCAAATTATCAGACTCGCCCTTCGCGGAGATAAGCGATGAGGATATTGATAATCTTTTCAAGTAGGTGCAACGATAAGTGTCTTTTATAAATTATTCTTCCAGAGAAATCAATTGTAAAATCGTATATTACGGCCCGGGGCTTTGTGGAAAGACCACAAACCTTCAATTCATATACAAGAAGACAAACCCTGAACAGAAGGGCAAGCTTATCTCTTTGGCTACGGAAAGCGAGAGGACTCTTTTTTTTGACTTTCTTCCATTGGCGCTTGGCGACATAAGAGGGTTCAAGGTAAGGTTTCATCTGTATACAGTTCCGGGGCAGGTCTTTTATGCGGCAAGCAGGAAATTAATCCTTAAGGGAGTGGATGGGGTCATATTCGTTGCCGATTCGCAGATAGAGAGGATGGAGGCAAACATGGAAAGTTTAGATGACCTCAGGATAAATCTTGCAGAGCAGGGCTATGCCGTAGAAAAGCTGCCGTATGCAGTGCAATACAACAAGAGAGACCTTCCTCATGTTGCTCCTGTCGAAGAGATGAATAAACTTCTCAATGTAAACGGTGTGCAGTGGTTTGAGGGAGTGGCGACTACCGGCGTAGGGGTTTTTGAGACGCTGAAAGGTGTTGCCAAGCAGGTTTTGCTTGAACTAAAGAAACATTATTAGAAAAGTAGTTAATAAAGAAAAAGCCAGTTCAATAATGAAGTGCAA
>DOHC01000298.1 GCA_003535475.1 Nitrospiraceae bacterium | reverse complement strand
TGCCGGAGTTGTATTTGCTGTCAGCATTATAGCAGCCCTTGGCGCTCTCATGGGCGGAATATTTACTGTAATGGTTGCAGGATTATTTAAGGCGCTTACTAAAGAAAAGTGAACAGTGTCAGCGAAGATTGTCTGCTGAGACAGACACTAAAAACTGACACTGTCTTATCCCTTATGGCACTTTTCACAATCTGAAGCAGGAGATGCTGCTTTCCCGTTATGGCAAGCGCCGCAGAACTTCCCTTCATTGATATCCTTCATTGTCATATGAGCAGCCCCTGCCTTCATCACAAACGTTTTGGGGTGACATTCCTTGCAGCCAAACATCTTAGAATGCGACTCATGATTAAACTTTGAAGGCATGCTCGTTTTTTTCAGAGCAATAACCTTGATGTTGTGACAGTTGCAGCAAAGGTCTTTGTTTATCTTCATATATTTATGAGCTTCAAAATCATGGCACTGATTGCAATGATACCCTGTTTTTGTGTGTATCTGATGTGAAAATATTCCTTTCTGCGGAGCGGATGAAAACTTCTGATAAGAATGGCACTTGAAACAGGGGAGACTGCCGACTGCCTCAGTAGCAGAGATCACCCTTTCAGGAGCTTTTTCAGCCCTTTCTTTCTCTGTCTTTTGAGAGCACCCTAATATCAGTGAACCGGCAATAACAATTAATATCGCCCATCTCATTTATTTTCCTCTTTTTTATCTTCAAACTCAAGTTTATACTCAAGAGGATGTTCATGCTTCATCTGTTCTATAGAAATCCTTCCTGTAATCCATGTCATACTCATGGGAAACTTATCCCTTTTTAAGTGTTCATTATAGAAATGCCAGAAGAGGATAAAGACTATGGCAAGAAGCGCCTCGTCGCTGTGCATGACGAATAATACCTCCCATATCCAGTTTACAGTCCAAACAGGGAAAAGATATGACGCATAAACAGGGAATGCGAGGAAAAGACCTGACAGTCCAAGGATTCCCATGCCCCAGAAGACCGCCCAGTAGTCAAATTTATGGATATAGCTGAATCTGCCGAATTGCGGTTTCTCTTTACTTAATCCGACAAAGTACAGGATGTTTTTGATGAGATCAAATACATCCTTCGGGAGCGGGATAATGGTTGTGTACTTGCGCATCTTCATTCTGCCTGTTGTCAGACTGTATCCCAAATAAAGGACATGCCAGATAAAATCAAGAAGCATTGTAATGCCGGCAATGCGATGAATTATCCCTGCTGTTTTAGGACCACCCCATATTCCTATCCACCATTTTGAATAGTGTTCAACCTCCGGATATTTCAATGCCCAGCCGGTAAAGGCGAGGAGTAAAAACGTTGTAAAAAGGATTACATGCTGAATTCTCTCAATGAGATTAAACCGCTGATATTCCTTTGGAATCTCATTATTCATGATGCTCCTCCTTCTTTCTAAAGATCCTGTCCCTGATCTCCGAAAATACCTCAACAATTACGTGACCAACAATAAATACAATTACAGATACTAAAAGAACTGTCAAAATTTTTCCAAAGTAATATGGTATGGGATTATCCTTGCCAATGGGTTTATGGGTGATTGCGGTGACAAACTTCTTGGTGGTTCCCTTATGGCACTTCCCGCAGGTTTCTGTCCTGTTATCCCATGCAACAGGGGACATGGGATCTTCCCATTGCTTTACATTGTGATAGCTGTGGCAGTCCGTGCAGACAGGCGCATTTTGATGCCCCAGTATATATTTTTTACCATGGAAGCTCTCATAATACCTTTCAAGTATATGTGTTCCAAAATTATATTTTTTTGCCAGTTCTTCCTTTTCGTGGCACTCGCCGCAGGTCTTGACAACATTTTTTTTGTTAATGGTTGAAGTTTCTGTTTTTTTAGATGTGATATAGTGAGGCGAGCCGTGGCAGTCAATACACGAAGCCCCGTCTGTTTGCTTCTTGCTTATAACATTACTGCCGTGAATGCTGTTCTGCCACGATTTATAAATAGCACCATGACATTCCGAACATGCAGCCAGTGCTACAGGGTCTGCCTTTGCCTTGTGTGATATTTTACTTGCCGCTACAGTAATGTCCTTTGGAACATCACCCATTGCTGTTGGTTTATGAGGATTCATGCCAAACTTTTTGTGGCATGCGATACAGGCAAATCCTCCGTGAATAGATTGTGAATATCTCTCACTATCTACATTCACATCAACTAAATTGCCTTTTTCTGTCCGTATCTCGCCCTTCATAGCGCTATGACAGGCAAGACATTTAAACCCCGTTAGAAAGCCCTGCTTTTGTAACGGGGGAAAGGTTTCGGCATTTGCAGAATAACTAAAGCAAAGGAGGAGAAAGCATAGAAAAACTATTACGAGTCCACTTTTCATTAGACACTCCTTAGACCCTCCTATTGTTTGGAGATATATCCAGTTATTTATATACCGTCACATTATACATAAATTTCAGTAAATTGGGAAATAAAATAAGGTAATCGAATTGAAGTATCTCTGCCAGTTCCGTTACGTGGATTTGACTGTGATAATGGCGGAGAGTTCCTCAATTATCACCTTCTGAGGCACTTCACAGAAAGAAAACAACGGGTTCAGTTTACCAGAAGCAGGGCATATCACCAGGGCATATCACAAGGATGACAACTCACATGTGGAATCCAGATAAATCGGGAGACTCACGTCAGACAGTGGCTTGGGTATCATCGGTTCGATAACCCAGATATCGTTCCTCTCCTTAACAAGCTCTATACTACCGAATGGCGATTGTTCCATAACTTCTTTTGCCCTTTGCCATCTTCTCCTCCTCCCGGAGGACTATCTTGCCAGTTGTTCCGAATTCCGTCAAACCCTACATATTCTGGACAGCTTTATTCTGTTTTTGCAACAGCCTCTGCTGGCTTTCTTACCTCTGTGGGCGCTGTGAAAAGCTCAACAAGATAACCGAGCCCTGTGCCAAGTATTGAACCAACTACTATGCTTACTGCCCCAATGCACACTATGCCGAGCAGTATTCCCACTGCCATAAACATCCTCACCAATACCGTAGGCTCAACAGGGCCTCCCATCAGATGTTTTAGCACTATCAATGAACTGTAGCTTCCAAAATAAAAGCCTGGAAGCACCCCGAAGATTAAAAAAGCTATGCCCCCTAATGTTGCGCCTATCTTCGTTCCCATCCTTACCATTCCTTTTCTCGCTTTCATTTTAGTTGTCCTTTCTTTTTAATTGGCTTTTAAACAAAAACTATTTTTTCTCTGCTGTCGCTTTAATTGAGACTTCCTTCCCAGCTCTGATTGCATCTATTGCATGTCCGGCAAGCCAGCCAAGAAGTGAAGCTCCTGTTACGAATACTAAACCAGCCACAAGAATTCCTAACACCATAGATGCTCCAACTATTATTCGTGGCAGCACTGCTGAACTTACAGGTGTCCCGAATATGCTGCCTGCTATGTTAAGTCCAATCACACCACCTATAAATGAGCCGGGGAGCAATCCGATTATTGCAAAGAGCACAAGCCCTGCCCCTGCTCCGATGTATAATCCTTTCTTTGCCATTTCCCTTGTTTTCATTTTTGTTTCCTCCTTTTGTTGTTCTTACCCTTACAGCATCTTCCGTGCCAGACAATAACATATTGATTTTAAAAGGTTTTAAGCGATAGAGCGCTTGCAGAAATGCGAAAACAAAATGAATTTTTTGCATTTCTGCAAAATTGTTTAGTAGATAAAGCGTTTTGGGTCTTTAGGAGCGTGGCACTTACTGCAAAGAGCAGAAGCCCTGCTTTTTCCTACAATCCATGAATGGGGTTTGTGGCAGTCAAGGCAGTTTAATCCTTTTTTCATGTGAAGTCCATGCTGTCCTACAGATGTCTCATTGCGATGGCATTCGCTGATGCATGTGGCAGATGTCGGTTTTATTTTCCCGTGCGGTTTGTGACACTGATGACAGAGCATGTTAGACATTGGTCCCTTTACAGAAATCCCGCTATGACATTTGATGCATCTATCCTTCGGAATCATAGAGGGTGTCTTTTCTGAGAAAAAATGGCATTTGAGGCATGAGAATGCTTCCATGCCTATGCCGTGAACCCCTTTATCTTCGTGGCAATTCTGGCAGGCGTTTTCGTTTGGATGGAAGTCATGCACAGTGCCTTTATGACATATCTTACATTCAGTCCCCTGCATAAACACATGCCTTGCATGGCCGTAAGATTTTTTCAGTGTTACAGAGCCCTGAGACACCTCGCTCATATGGCATTTCCTGCACTCCTGCCATGGTTTTTCCCTGCCGTGTGTCTGGGAGAACTGTTTGCTGCCGCTTTTTACCACATAAGTAACAAGCAGTTGATTCTGTTCAAGAATGCTTAGGTGATGACATGTCTGGCAGACGATATCGCGATGTTTCCCTTTCTGCCAGTCTAAAAAAGCCTCTTTCATCAGATGGCATGAAGCGCAATACTGTGGGTCGTTCTGAGTGTAACGGTAGTATTTATATCCGACAATGACTCCAAGGACTGAGACTATAAGAATAGCAGCGAGAATAAGGCCCTTGGATTCCTCCACACACTTAACAAGCGAGTCTATAACATTTCTGCTTTTGCGCATTGTAAGAGAGCTATCCCTTAGTCATTGCCATGTCTTCAAGTGTCCTTAGTTTTGATATTTCACCAAGGGCTATTAATGTATCGCCTGCCTTAATGGCAGTCCTGAAAGTTGGATTGAACTTCATATCACCGCTTGCCTTTTTGATCGCTACAACTATGATGCCCAAATCTCTGCCGATACCGCATTCATCAAGCGTCAGCCCTGCCAGTTTAGAGTTGTTCTGGACTGTTATTTCCTCCATCTGAAGGTCTATGTTGCCGCTTTTTGTAGCGAATTCTATAAAGTCTACAACAGCAGGCCTTAACACTGTATGCGCTATCCTGAGCCCTCCCGATAACCCTATCAGCGCCTGCCCTGAGCAATTTCTGCTCTGAGCCTTCTTCGCCTGCCCGCGCAACAATGAATAGATTGGGGTTCAATTCTCTGGCGCTAAGAACCACAAAAAGGTTTTCAGCGTCAGTCGGCAAAACAGATATAAGCCCCTTTGCCTTTTCTATTCCAACCTCTTTTAAATTCTCATCCTTTGTCGCATGTCCTTTGAGCACAAGGGTCTCTTCTCCGCTTCCAAATGTGTCAGGCCTTTTTTCAATCACAACAAATTTTATGTCCTTCTCTTTTAGTTCCCTGCAGATTATCCTGCCCATTCTTCCATAGCCGCAGACAATGTAATGGTTTTTTAATTCTTTAATCTTTTTTTCCCAATCTCTTCCTCCCGAATATTTCTTGGATTTCGCCCTCTACTACAATCTTTGCGATTGTAGTAGAGGGCGAAAGTCACACTGCCTACACCGCTTATTATAAGAATAATAGTAAAAATTCTTCCATTAGGCGACAGGTCATGGATTTCCTTGTAGCCGACGCTTGCTATGGTTATGACTGTCATGTAAAGAGAATCAAGGCAGCTCCCACCCTTCTATGAGCATATATCCTGCAGAACCGGCAATTACCACGCAGGTTATAAATATCAGAGCGAATATCAGCCTTTTCCTAAGCCCTCTCAATGTCCGGCAGCCCTCCCTTCCGAATCATATTTACTATTTTATCATCTAATCTTCACTTATGTGTGATTTAATATAATTTTTTTAGGCTTAAATTTCGTTGCCGTTATTTAATTGTTGGATTTCAGGAATCAGAATGGTAAAATATAAGCAGATTAAACCTAAATTAATATTGGAGGTAGAAGCTATGATGTCAAACATACCGGTAGATCTCGGGAAGGTTAAAAAGAGCGATCTGGTTAAGGAGATACTGCGCGCGGGAATAATAGCAGAGCTGGATGCAATCAGCCTTTACGAACAGCTTGCGGCAATGACAGACAGGGCTGACATCAAAAAGGTTTTTCTTGATATTGCGCGGGAAGAAAAAACCCATGTGGGAGAATTTCAGGAATTGCTTTTGCGCGAAGACAAAGAGCAGGTTGCAGAGCTGAGAAAGGGAAAAGAAGAAGTAGAGGAGATTACAGGGAAGTAAGTGACGGGATTTTAATCTTTATGGCAGGCATATGCGCCTCAAAACCTTTATGACGCAGCGAGATTTTATTATATAGGTTCTTTAAATCTTTTGGGATTCAAGCATGAATCCTTCTTCATTATCATAAATATCCCACAAAGGTGCTGCCGTAAAGTTTTTTCAGCGCACATGCCTGCCATATTTTTTTACTTCAGGAGCAGTTCCTCTGCCGCAGCAACGCCAGCGCCGAGCTTTACGGGATGCCCTAATCCTTTTAGCACCATTTCCACACCTGCAATCGCAGTAATGACATCAAAGGTGTCAGCATAGCCGAGATGCGCAATCCTGAATATCTTTCCCTTTACGTGGTCCTGCCCGCCTGCAGCCGTTATCCCATATTTCTCCCTGAGGTTCTTATAAACCGCCTGTCCGTCAATGCCCTGCGGTGCGCATACCGCAGTCACCGAATTGCTCGGAGATTCCTTTGGATAAAGTTCAAGCCCCAGCGCCTTAACACCTGCCCTTGTCGCATTTGCAAGCCTTTCATGCCGCTTGAATACATTCTCAAGCCCTTCTTTCTGGAGCAGTTT
>DOHC01000291.1 GCA_003535475.1 Nitrospiraceae bacterium | reverse complement strand
GTATTCTTTTCATTCTTTTCATTCTTTTCATTCTTGTTCCGGTACCGTTTGCTGTCCGTTTGCTGTCCGTCTGCTGTACCGTCTGCTGTACCGTATGCTGTACCGTCTGCTGTACCGTCCAACTGATATGTGTCATAATTTATTATTCTAATACAAGATGTTACATATTTGTTTTCCTGTACTATTTGCTGTACCATTTTTAGTTCAACTAATGTATCAAAAAACCGCCTAATTTTTCCACGACTCCACTTCCACTTTTTCGCAAGTTCTATTTCACTCCATCCCACATCACCTCTTTTGAGTTCAATTTTAATGCCACGCTTGATAATAAATCCGTCCTTATGGTTAGCAAGCATAAGGAGATCTACCCAAGCCTGACCCTTAGAGAAAGGTTCACTATTCCATAGGTTATGATCTGATAATTGCCTGTGCAATTTAACCCATCCAGACATAGTTAGCCTTTTCTTATAATCTGAACACACTTATTAACAGTCACAATCGAAAGCGAAAGAGCATCGGCGCATTCCCTTTGAAGCCCATCCGGATTATTCGTGAACCATTCCTTAATTCGTTCAATATTCTCAGCTCTTTGAGCTTTTTTCCACATCCCGCTTTTACTTTTAATATCCATATTACACCTCATGATTAATTTTAATTTAAATTCCCGTTTAAGTAAATGGTTAAAAAAAAGCCCGCTGTTACACGGGCACAACTATTATACGGTTTCAGACCGCTTTAGCCGTTCATTATAAACCGCTACAAGGCAGTTTATTTCATCAATGGTTTTAGCTTCCTTTATGTCGCACAAGAGATCCTCAGAGTTCTTTAATATATTCGCATAGCCGTTCTTCTCGGCTATTTTGATATTGCCTTTCAAAATCTCAATCCAGTTGATTTTTTGTTTATCAAACTCAGAAGGCTCCGGCATATCCCACCACCCTATAATATCCCCCTCATCAATCTTCTCAGATTCAAAGTAGGTATCAGTGTATTCGCCCTCATATATCCCGATCTGCATTTCCTGATAATAAAAACAGTCATCCGCTTTATTGTAGTAGCAGAACACAGACCATGGAAAGCCCACATAAGCTATAAACGGTTTGTCTTTTGGTGGTGAAGTATAATTAATCTTCATATTTCCCTGCCTTTTTACGCCCCGCTAATATCGGGCGGGGCACTTCTTGAGTGATGTTTATTTATTCCGCTTTGCCCTGCGGTTCGGGATCTGTTGTTGTCTCGTACTCAATTTCGTAATCACAGCCTCTTACACCGCATACCTTGCGATCATGGTCAAATCCGCACCCATACATAACCAAGAGCCTTTCACCACAATCAGCGCAATATTCCGGCTTGTCAGGCTCAAATTTCAAGGTCTTAAATAGCTCCGGATAACGCTGAATCATTTCCGGAGCCTCAAAATCCCCAAGTTCAGTGTCTTCGAGTCTTTCAGTCCACGGGTTCATGCCTTCATTCCTCCAAAAGGCTCTTGTTAATTGACCTACCAAGCCAGCCTTTCGTCAAACCTCATGAAGGGAATATCGTCCTCTGAAAAGTCCCCACTAAATTTGTATTCACCGCCGTCACTTTCGTTGTCCTGCTTACCGCCTTCCTTCTTGCCGCCGGCAAATTCAAACGATTCGATAATGATAACGTGCTTACTGCGTTTCTGTCCTTCCTGCTCCCACTGTTCAAGCTTCAGCTTGCCATTGATATACATTTGAGAACCTTTTTTCATGTATTGACCAATTATCTCGGCGGGCTTCCCGAAGCATACCGCTTCATAAAAAGCCGAGCTTTCCTGATCTTTATACTTTTCAGAGCATACAAGCCCCAATTTAGCCACAGCAGTATCTTTGCCAGGGATATACCTTATCTCAGGATTCCTCGTTAATCTCGCTATTCCGTGTACCTTTAAAAGTCCCATCTTTCACCTCAGTTCAGCCTGTCTTTGTCAGGCGATATATTTTTGATTATTACAAACATTTCAGCATTTGAAACTGGTATAGTTTCTATTGTCTGACACGGGCAATATCTCCGGCTCTTGTGTATGCATGACACGCATTCTTCTTTGAAATCAGGCTCATATTGCTTAAAAACCTTGCAAGCGCCTGAATCTCCGAAACGCTCCGTTTCAAGCATTGTACAATGACCTATATCTTTCTCAAGATAATGCCAGAAATGGCAGTTAAGGCATACCATCGTTAATCCCTGTGCTACCGAATCCGCCGGAGCCCCTTTCCGTATCGTCAAGGCTATGGCATTCGATGAAATCGACCTGTGAAACGGCAACAAACAAGATCTGCGCTATTCTATCGCCTTTTGCAATAATCAGATCTTCAAATCTATCCGGATTGCATACTATAACTCCTATTTCGCCCCTGTAATCGCTGTCAATCGTACCCGTTTTGACATGGTAATTGCCTTTCAGGCTTAAACCACTTCTACCCTGCACAAGCCCGCAATAGCCTTCAGGAATAGCTAGAGATATACCCGTTTTCACAAGCTCGGTTGTTCCTGAGCGGACATAACATTCTTCGGACGCATAAAGATCAGCTCCCGCTGAACCTTTCGTTTTAAACTGCGGGATAACGGCATCCGGATTCGTTTTTTTAAGCTTAATCGGTATCATCTGCCCCACCTCAAAAAGTATTTGCCGTAAATTATTCTTATTCGCATATCAGCTCCTTTTTATCATTTACTTTAAAAGCCATTATCCATCCGATACGATTAATCAGTCCGATAGACAATCCAATTTCGCCGTTTATCCAACGCTTAAACTGCCCCTCACGTAAATTAAGCGACCGTTCAATGTCATGACATGATAAACCACTGGCGATAAACCTTGATTGCATTTCACTTAGGGTTTCTCGCTCTAGTTTGTAGTTATACCTTGATGTTATTGTTAATCGCATATATTTGTTCCCGTGATGGATGATTGTTTCGGCAACCTCACTTTCTGTTTTCTGTCCAGTTCAATATATTCATCCCAGTTTTTACACTGCAAAGCGGCAGCCGCCTTTTCTTTCCGTCCGGTAAGATGTAACCATCTTATCTCATTCTGTAAAACCGGATCGGCATGTTTCAGGTGGGATGGATAATAGTCTGGCGGACGGATAGACTTCTTATGAATATCTGACCAGCAATCCTTACATTTAACCTGCTTGCCTTTATTACCAAATCGGTCATATTTCTTGGCAAGGAAAGGCTTTCCGCAGGTATTACATTCCCGCTCTTCCATTACGGCGGACAGGCATTTACCGCATAAGGCTATCTTCTTGCCCTTCTCGATAAACTTTCCGCAGTTTTCGCATGTGTTCATGTCAAATCCTTGAAGCCGACCTTCCCGCCTGTCACTTCAATAATATTCAGGATCATTTTACGCCCCGCCTGAATTGCTCCACGCTCAACACCAGACAAGTGTCCTTTAGTGCAACCAAGCTTTTCAGCCAGTTCCACCTGTGTCATTTTCTGTTTTTTTCTCCATTCACTCAGTTTCATGTTGCCTCCTGAACTGAACATAATATATTGTGCATAAAAAGTAAATAAAAAAAAATGATAAAAGTAAATATTTTTTGTTGACATGAGAAAAACGATATAGTATTGTTGGTGTAGAGAGCACAGCAGTTGTTTGAAAAGCCGACAGTTCCACGGGGCACATCTGGAAAAAAGCCCCGTTGACCCCAGAAGAGTTGGGAGCGTCTGTAAGCGGCACGGAAAGCGTAAGACTTGCAAGGCAGATATAAATAACAATTCCCGCTCTGCCCCTCTATCTTCAATCAAAAATCAAATAATCGAAAGGAGTTTTTATGAAAGGTTTTAAGGGATTTAACAAAGGTTTGACTTGTCAGCCTGTCGGTAACAAGCCCGCGTACCAGTTCAAGGAAGGAGAAATAGCAGAAACGGAAGAAGCTATAGTCCCTTGCCACAGTGGTTTTCATTTCTGCGAAATGCCTCTCGATGTTTTTGATTACTATCCACCAAAGATAGGAACGGAATATGCCGAGGTTGAAGCCCTCGGAGATGTTCAGACTCAAGATAATAAATGCGTTACCAACAAGATCATGGTTGGGCGGAAAATCGGTATTTCAGGCATGTTTAAGGCGCATTTCGCCTTGCTCTTGGAGAAGGTTTCTGAAAGCAAAGAAAAAGTTATTACCTCAGAGGACTATACACACG
>DOHC01000302.1 GCA_003535475.1 Nitrospiraceae bacterium | reverse complement strand
CAGAGGCCTCGGCAAGGCTCATGCAATGGGAGAGATAGCAGGTTTCATAAAAGTAATTGCGGACGAAGCCACCGACAAACTCCTTGGAATGCACATCATAGGGCCGCATGCATCCGACCTTATTCATGAAGGAGCAGTTGCAATAAAGTCAGGGCTGAAGGTCAGAGACATTGCAAATACAATACACGCACACCCTACATTATCAGAGGGAATCATGGAAGCCTCGGAAGACGTTTACAACGAGGCAATTCATGTGCCAAAGAAATGAATTTGAATTTTGAATTGCAATTTTGCTTTTTGAATTTATACTTTTAAATTTTCATCGGGAGGCATTTATGGGATTAATTACAGATGTACATGCGCGTGAGATAATTGATTCAAGAGGGAATCCAACAATTGAGGTTGAGGTGTTTCTCAGCAGTGGAGTATCCGGCAGCGCAGCAGTGCCGTCAGGAGCATCAACAGGCACAAGAGAAGCGCTTGAACTCAGAGACGGCGGCAAAAGATTCCACGGCAAAGGCGTCACGAATGCTGTCAGAAATGTTCTTAAGGCAATAGCGCCTCAGCTTAGAGGCATAGATTCCTGCGACCAGACTTACATAGATAATCTGATGAGAGAGATTGACGGAACCAAAAATAAAAGCAGGCTTGGCGCAAATGCAATACTCGGCGTATCCCTTGCCGTATGCAAGGCATCAGCAGAAGAGGCAGGGATGCCGCTTTACAGATATATCGGCGGATGCAATGCAAAGGAACTTCCTGTTCCGATGATGAATATCCTTAACGGAGGCGCGCACGCTGACAACAATCTTGACATTCAGGAGTTCATGATAATGCCTGCCGGATTTAAGGATTTCGCTTCTGCGCTGAGGGCAGGCGTTGAGGTATTTCATAATCTTAAAAGTATTCTCAAGAAAAAAAGGCTGAACACCTCTGTCGGAGATGAAGGCGGATTTGCACCTGACCTCAAGGGCAATGAAGAGGCAATCATTCTCGTAATGGACGCAATAAAACTGTCAGGCTATAAGACAGGCAAAGATATTTACATAGCTCTTGATGTGGCGGCATCAGAGTTTTATTCAGGCAAGGGATATAATTTTGAAGGCAGAAATGTATCTTCAGAAAAGATGGTTTCATACTATGAAAACCTCATAGATAAATATCCGATACTTTCCATTGAGGATGGTTTATCGGAAAACGACTGGGCAGGATGGAAAATCCTCACCAAGAAACTCGGCAAAAAAGTGCAACTTGTAGGAGATGACGTGTTTGTCACAAATACGGAAATCCTTAAAAAAGGGATTAAGGATGGAATAGCCAATTCCATCCTTATCAAGCTTAACCAGATAGGGACATTGACTGAGACCCTTGACGCCATAGAAATGGCAAAGAGGGCTGGGTATACAGCTATTGTCTCTCACAGGTCAGGCGAGACCGAGGACACCACAATAGCAGACCTCACAGTTGCATGCAACACAGGGTTTATCAAGACAGGCTCGCTTGCGCGAAGCGAGAGAGTGGCAAAATACAACAGGCTGCTCAGGATTGAAGAAGAACTCGCTGACTCAGCTATATACAAAGGCGTTGAAACATTCTATAATCTAAAGAAATGAATTCGGATAACCTTTTAAGAAAACAGGTTGTATCTGAGATTAAAAAAAAGAGGCTTATCACCTTTATCCTCATAATACTGAGTTTCATCTATCTTGCAGCCAATCTTCTTCTGGGCGATGCGGGACTATTGAAATACAGAGAACTCTCAAACAAAAAGCTGAGTCTTAAAAAAGAAATAACTGAGCTTGGAAAAGAAAACACCCGCATTAAAACCCAGATAAAATCCCTGAACGAAAATCCGTTCTATGCGGAAAAATACGCGCGGGAAGAGTTCGGCTTAGCAAGACCTGACGAATACATCTTTCAGTATGACAGGTAATCCGCTTTACATTGCCTTCCTATGGCACATGCATCAGCCTTATTACAAAGACCCTTTTACAGGGATATACAGGCTTCCGTGGGTGAGGCTTCACGGCACAAAAGACTATCTTGACATGGTTGAAATCCTTGAGGATTTTCCGGAAATAAAACAGACATTTAACCTTGTGCCGTCTCTGCTCGAACAGCTAAGGGATTATACTGAAAACAATGCAACGGACATCTATCTCAGCCTTACCATGAAAAATCATCAGGACCTGACAGATGCCGACAAAATATTCATGCTTGAGAACTTCTTCCTCGCAAACTGGGACAACATGATAAGGCCATTCCCGAGATATTACGAACTGCTTGTCAAAAGGGGGGTGCGATTTTTAAATGTAGAATTAGCAAGGACAATAAAATATTTTACCGCACACGACTTTCTTGACCTTCAGGTGCTGTTTAACCTCAGCTGGATAGACCCAATGTACAGGAGGAAAGATCCTTTCCTGAGCGAACTTGTAAAAAAAGGCAGAGGATATACCGAGGATGAAAAAAAACTTCTGATAGATAAACAGTTTGAAATTCTGAAACAAATAATTCCAAAGTATAAAGAGCTCAATGCGAAAGGACAGATAGAATTATCAGCGTCTCCATTCTACCACCCTATCCTACCGCTCTTATGGGATACGGATTTATCAAAAATCGCTATGCCTCATGTCAGGCTGCCGCAGAGAAGATTCTCAAACCCTGAAGATGCGGTAAAACAGATAAAAGACGCTGTAGGGTATTTTGAAAAAACATTCGGGTACAAACCCGCGGGCATGTGGCCGTCGGAAGGCTCTGTAAGCGAAGACGTAATAAGGGCTGTTAATGCAGAAGGCATAAAATGGGTTGCCACAGACGAAGGCATACTGGCAAATTCGCTTGATATAAGACTGAGAGATTATTCAGGCAGCATAACAGAGCCGTCACGCTTTTACAGGCCTTACAGTTTTTCTGATGTCTCGATAATATTCAGGGATCATAAGCTCTCGGACCTGATAGGGTTTGTATATTCTGGATGGGAACCTAAAAATGCAGCGGATGACCTTATAAACAGGCTGTTGAATATCCGTTCCTCACTTCCTCACGACAGGCCATACATTGTTCCGATAATCTTAGACGGTGAAAACGCATGGGAACATTACAGAAATGACGGGCATGATTTCCTGCGCTGTCTTTATGAGCGGCTTTCAAATGAAAAGGGATTGAAGGCTGTAACAGTATCAGAGTTTCTCAAACACGACTCCGGCGAGAAACTCGGGAAACTTTATGCTGGTTCATGGATAAATGCAAATTACAGTATCTGGATAGGTCACGAGGAAGATAATATCGCATGGGATTATCTGAATGATACACGAACTGACCTTGAAGCATTTACAAAACTTAATCATGACAAACCGGTTGATGAGGCATGGCAGTCCATATATGTCGCTGAAGGCAGTGACTGGAACTGGTGGTATGGTGATGAACACCAGACAGAGACCCAGGAAGAATTCGATGAACTTTTCAGATTAAACCTTATGAAGGTATACAAGGTAATTGGGAAAGAGACGCCGCCAAGTCTTTTTGTCCCTGTGCTCAGAGAAGACAGGGCAGTCTCCCCTGAAATAATAATAAGAGGATTCATAAATCCTAAAATAGACGGTATGGTTACGGGCTATTATGAATGGTATCAGGGCGCACACATTGCAGTCGGGAAATCAGGCGGCAGCATGCATAAAGCAGAAAGTCTTGTGTCATACATCTATTACGGTTTTAACCAGAACACATTGTTCTTAAGGATAGACCCGAAGACATCGTTTAATGACCTTCCGCCTGGTACAACATTTTCCATAAATATTGCGAAGCCATTTGCTTTCAGAGTCAATGTGGCATACAGAGATGGATTATTACACCCCGAACTTTTTGAAAAGAAAAATGGAGAATGGGAAAAGATAAAAGACATAACTGAAGCGGCGATGCAGGATATACTGGAAATAGCCATACCCTTCAAAGACATAAAAGCCAAAGCTGAGGATGAACTCAACCTCTTTATCACTGCTTACAGAGACGGTGAAGAGATAGAGCGCTGTCCTTGGAGAGGGAATATAAGCATAACAGTCCCCACGCCTGATTTTGAGGCGACTATGTGGTATTGATATTAACCGATAGCTGTTAGCCTGCCCCAAACTTTTTATTGACGGAACAGCATCAATAGATTAAAATTAGCATGTGCTGAAAACCTATTTTAAGCGAATATTTGATGTCGCAAATAGGGGAGATGCGAGAGAGGAGAGTTACTATTCCTCACTTGAAGAACTCCTGAGAAGCTATGCTTCCTCCATTGGCAAAAAACAAGTCCACGTTACAACCCTTCCCAAAAAAACTGATGCGGGGAATCCCGATTTTAGAGTCTGGGACGGAAAGCAGCAGATTATCGGCTACATCGAAGCCAAAGCGCCGACCACTGAGTATTTAGACCAGATAGAAGCATCAGGTCAGTTAAAGCGTTATCTGCATATATTTCCTAATTTACTATTGACCAATTTCTTTGAATTCAGGCTTTATCGGAACGGCGTCTTAGTTGACAAAGTTTTGGCAGGCAGGCCATACGTTATTCACAAACTCAAGACTGTACCTCCTGTTGAAAAAGAAACTGAATTTCTTAAACTCTTAGAAAAATTCTTTTCATTCTCTTTGCCAAAAGTCTATGACGCCAAAAACCTTGCCGTTGAGCTTGCAAAAAGAACGCGGTTCTTGAAGGACGAGGTAATCGCTCAAGAACTGGAAGAAGAAGAGAAAAGGGGCAAGGGGAATATTCTCGGTTTTTATAAAGTCTTTAAAGAGCACCTTATAAGCGGGCTTACAAAAGAAGACTTTGCAGACCTTTATTCGCAGACCATCACATACGGATTATTCGCTGCCAGAACAAGAACAGAAAACGGCTTTAACAGAAAACTTGCTTATGACAAAATTCCAAAGACAATCGGCATTTTAAGGGATGTCTTCAGATTTATTT
Source organism: Nitrospiraceae bacterium (assembly GCA_003535475.1). Taxonomy (GTDB): domain Bacteria; phylum Nitrospirota; class Thermodesulfovibrionia; order Thermodesulfovibrionales; family UBA1546; genus UBA1546. The sequence goes on along the minus strand of DOHC01000302.1, from coordinate 11,239 downwards.
CGCTTGGCGAACTCCCTAAGCCGATGGAGTGGATTATTGACGATATCTCGGATGTTCTGGCTACGACCGATGTTTATAAGCTACTTGACGAATATTTTAACCAACACAAGGGCAAAGACCCTGTCGTCCATTTCTATGAAACCTTTCTTGCTGAATATGACCCGAAAATGCGAGAGAAAAGAGGCGTTTATTATACGCCTGAACCTGTAGTCTCATACATTGTTCGTTCTCTGCATAATATCCTGAAAGAATATTTTGATAAGAAGGATGGTTTTGCAAGCCAGTCTGTTACAGTCTTAGACCCTGCGGCAGGAACGCTCACCTTTTTGGCAGAAGCTGCTAAACTTGCAGCAGAGGAATTCACATCAAAATACGGCGAGGGTAAAAAAGCAGGCTTTATCAAAGAACACATTCTCAAAAACTTCTATGCCTTTGAACTAATGATGGCTCCTTATGCAATCGGCCATTTGAAAATGTCGTTCCTGTTGGAAGAACTCGGCTATAAACTTCAGTCAGACGACAGATTTAAACTTTACCTCACTAATACTTTGGAAATGGAAGAGCTTGCACAGACAGAACTTCCGGGCATGGTTTCACTCTCAGAAGAATCACATCTTGCAGGTAAGGTTAAAAAAGAGCAGCCTATTCTCGTCGTCCTCGGCAATCCGCCTTATTCCGTTAGCTCTGCTAATAAATCAAAGTTCATAGAAAAGGAAATGGGCATATATAAAGAAAATGTGCGTGACGAAAAAAATATTCAGCCGTTGTCTGATGATTACATAAAGTTCATCCGGTTTGCACATTGGAAGATAGACAGTGCAGGCAAGGGAGTTATTGGAATGATTACAAACAACTCCTATCTTTCAGGGTTAATTCATCGCGGGATGAGGAAGAGTCTTCTTGAAAGCTTTAATGAGATTTATATTCTCAATCTTCATGGAAACAGTCGCATCGGTGAAAAATGCCCGGACGGAAGTAAAGACGAAAATGTCTTTGACATCCAGCAGGGCGTATCAATCGGAATATTCGTCAAGGATAAAAAACAAAAAGGATTGGGGAAAGTCTTTTATCGTGATGTTTATGGCATTCAAGAGAAAAAATACGCATATCTTAAGAAATATGACACTGATTCAACAAAATGGCTTGAGCTTCAGCCAGTAGAACCATATTACTTTTTTGTGCAGAAAGATTTTTCAGAGCAGGGTAAATACAATAAATTTTGGTCAATCCAAGATATTTTTATCAGGTCTTCAAGTGGTGTGAAAACCCATCGTGACCATTTCTTAATTGGTTTTACCCCAGAAGAAGTCAAACAGAGGATGCGAACTTTTACCAGTAATTTACCGGATGACTTAGTAAAACAAGGCTTAGATTTGAAAGATACGAGAGATTGGGAAATAAAAAATGCAAGAGAAAACGTTAAAAAAATAGATTGGAAAGAATATATCCGTCAATATGCGTACCGCCCTTTTGATATTAGACAAATTTGTTATCTGCAAGCTTTAATAGATAGAGGTTGCGACAGATTGGATTTAATGCAAAATTTATTTGAAGAAAACTTAGGGGTATGCGTAACAAGACAATTATCAACATTGAATTTCTTGCATGCGTTTGTGACGAGTAATGTGACTGATATGTGTTTTATTTCGATCAAAACAAAAGAGACCGGTTATGTTTTTCCTCTTTATCTTTACCGGCAAAAAGAAAACCCTAAAAAACGTTCCTTAAGCAGCGTCATGCTGCTTTTTGAACCGCAGGCGGAATATGGCGTAAAGAAGCCGAACCTTTCTACTGCATTCTTTGAAAAATTAACAAGAGAATATAAGAAAGCGCCGTCTCCCGAAGAAATCTTTTATTATATTTATGCAGTTCTTTATTCAAACATCTACAGGACAAAATATGCCGAGTTCCTGAAGATAGATTTTCCGAGAGTTCCCTTCACAAACGATTATAAGCTTTTCAGGAAAATGTCCGATTACGGCGAAAGGCTTGTTGAACTGCATCTTTTGAAACCATCAGAGCTCGATACACCTGTTGCTAAATTCCAGGGCAAAGGAAATGATAAAGTCGAAAAACTGAGATATGAAAAAGGGAAACTTTATATAAACGGCAGCCAATATTTTGAAGGCATTTCTCCCGAAGTCTATGAATATCAGATCGGCGGTTATCAGGTCTGCGACAAGTGGCTTAAGGACAGAAAAGGTAGAGCGTTATCACTTGAAGAAATAAAGCATTACTGCAAGGTCGTAACTGCCCTAAAAAAGACAATTGATGTTCAGTTAAAAATAGATAATGCATATCCTGAGATTGAAAAAGAAATAATTGATTTTCCATTATAAAGGGGGCTTATGGATATCTTACCTGATAAATATTGTGGCGACAAAACAATGTCAGAATATCTCAGGCAAGCAGGGGCTAAACTCTCAATCTTTGAGCTGTATGGCCTGCTTTACGGATGTCTTACCGCCCCGAATCTCGTAATGCCCTCTCATTTTTATCCTTTACTCTTTGGAAANNATCAGAGGAAAAAGTAAATGCAATTATCGGCAATCTGATGTCTCTATGGAATCTCATCGCGCAGTGGCGCCCAAAAACTGATCCGTTTATCTTTCCCGATGCTGAATATCCAACGAGTGGCAGCGGAATGGTTCAGCATTTAAAAGATAATTATTCTCTAATCGCATATTTCATAAAGGGGCTTGACCTTGGCGGAACGCAAGAGAATGATTTTTCCGAAGAGGGATTGAGCGCATTAAAATCTCTTTCTGAGGCTCAGGTCTTCTTTGACAAATATGGAGAATTACTTAATAAAGAAGGCGATGACGATATAAACAAAACTATTGAATCAATTCATGGGTTAGAAAATATTGTAGCTGATTGCATAGCAAGAATCAGCATTGACTTAAAGCCGGCAAGGATGCAAGTTGCGGATGAAATGAGCACGCTCCACGAAGCAAAGAAAAAAGCTTCATGGTCAAAAAGTACAAAAACATCGAGAAACGAGCCATGCCCGTGCGGAAGCGGGAAGAAATATAAAAAGTGCTGCGGACTAACGCATTAAAACTATGAAGGCATTAATACAGAGAGTTTCAAAGACAAGTGTTGAGATTGACGGCAGAACCATCAGCGCAATAGAGAGAGGAATGCTTATCTTCCTTGGCATTGAAAAAGGCGATACAACAAGGGAGCTTGAATATCTTGTTAAAAAGATATCATCTCTCAGGATTTTTGAAGATTCCCAAGGAAAGATGAACCTCTCCGTTCAGGACATAAACGGAGAAGCCCTTGTCGTATCTCAATTCACGCTTGCGGCTGACTGCAGAAAAGGCAGCCGCCCTTCTTTTGATAATGCCGAAGAGCCGGCGAGGGCAAAGGAGATGTATCTCAGATTTATCGAAGAAGTAAAAAGAACCGGGATAAAGACAGTCTCAGGCTATTTCGCTGCTTACATGCAGGTGCATATCACCAATGACGGGCCGGTAACGATAATGTTAGAAACAAGAAGATAGAAAAGATTTCAATAAATTCTATTATTTCTGCTATCATATTAACTAACCCCTAAGAAATTCCCTGACTTTTTTACAAAGCGGAGAACAATTTTAATATGAAATATATCATCATCGGCAATGGTGTTGCAGGGACAACTGCTGCAATCAACATAAGAAAGATTGACCATGAAGGAGAGATAACCATACTCTCTGACGAGGCTTATCCTTTTTACAGCCGCATAAGGCTTATGGAATACATAAGCGGCGATGTGGATGAAAGCGGCCTTGTCATCTATAAAGATGCATGGTATGAAAAGAACAACATAAAGCTGCTATTAAACACACCTGTCTCTGAAATAGATAAAAACAAAAAAGAGGTCATCACACATTCAGGGCATATACTGAAATACGATACGCTTCTCATCGCGGCGGGAGGGCTCTCATTCGTCCCGCCAACACCGGGTTCTGACAAAAGAGGGGTGTTTACGCTAAGAACACTTAAAGATGCCATTAAAATCAAAAGATATGCCGAACAATCAAAGAGAGTCGTTCTTATAGGAGGTGGAGTTCTTGGCCTTGAGGTTGGAAACAGTCTGAGAAAAACAGGGCATTCAATATTTGTAGTTGAGTTCTTCACAAGACTGCTTCCAAGACAGATGGATAAGGAAGGCGCTGAAATTCTGAAAACACAGATGGAAAAAATGGGATTTGCCTTTTTCCTTGGCGCAAAGGCACGGGAGATAACAGGGGATGATAAGGTTAAGAGCGTTATTCTTGATGACGGAACAATTATTGACTGCGACATGGTGATAATATCTGCCGGAGTCAAACCCAATGCAGAACTCGCTGATAGACTCGGAATCAAATACAATAAAGGGATTCCTGTAAATGACGGACTTGAGACAGAGATTAATGACATATACGCTGCGGGTGACATAGCAGAGCACAGAGGAATATGCTACGGGATATGGCCTGCCGCAGAGGAACAGGGCAAGATTGCAGGAGTCAATATGGCAGGATGCAGCGCAATCTATACAGGCACACTGCCTTCAAACATTCTGAAGATAGCAGGGATAAATCTGATTTCTGCCGGAGATATAGACCCTGACAAAAACCTTGAAGCAATTGTGCAAAAAGACAGCGAAAGTTTCATATACAAAAAACTCGTTATAAAAGATAATTGTATTGCAGGCTGCATACTTTACGGTAATATTAACGTCTGGAAAAAGATTAAAAAGGCAATGGACGAAAAGAAAGATATAAGCCGTATAAAAACAGACCTTGAAAAGTGGGATATGGAGGCATTGTAGTGGACCCGATAACTCACAGCCTTGCAGGAGCGGCAATCGCACAGCTTGGATTCAAAAGAAAAGGAGCCTTCTGGGTGCTGCTGATCTCATCCTTCGCGCCTGATCTTGACTACATAACAAGATTCTGGGGAGTGGACGTATTCCTCAGATACCATCGCGGAATAACACATGGAATTCTTGCCCTGTTTCTTGTACCGCTGATTATAGCCGTTATAGCCGGTTTCAGGAAAGGTTTTTTTTATTACTATTTTCTGTCTTTTTTAGCATACGGGATACATATATTTATGGATCTCACAAACCAGTACGGTACGCGTGTTCTTTCGCCTTTTGACTGGAATGCATATTCGCTTGATATCAGTTTTATCATAGACCCGTACATATCAATCGGACTGTTTTTATGCGTGGTCCTCGGCAGATTCAACAGGAAAAGAGCAGCGCTTATCTCTGCAATTACATTTATCCTTTTTTTCTCATACTTCGGAGGCAGATATTATCTGCGTAATGCAACAAGGGACTTTCTCAAGGAAAAACTTGATGCTAATACCTACAAGATGTGCCCTCTGCCGAATGATTTTCTCAGGTGGTGGTTCATCGCTAAATCAGGCGATGAGATAAAGGTAGGCTTTGCCGACCTTTTCACAAAAAGGATATGCATTCAGGATACATTTACCTTTACCAATAAAGACCCTCTGATTGAGCGTTCAAAAGAGACAAAGTTCGTGAAAAACTTTCTTTACTTTGCAAAATACCCCCACCCTGAGATAAAAAAAGAAGGCGGCAGGACAATAGTGATATGGAAAGAACTTGCTTATTCATTCATGTCCGGAGAGCATTTTACGGCAAAGGTCACATTTGACGAGAATAACAAACCAGTTAAATCAGAGTTCAATTTTTAGCTTTATTTCTGCTTCTTCATCAGAGCCTGTCCTATGACATTCCTCTGAATCTGATTTGTCCCCTCGTATATCTGGAGTATCTTTGCATCCCTCATCATCTTCTCAACAGGATACTCTCTCATATATCCCGATCCGCCCATCACCTGAACAGCATTTGTCGTAACTCTCATGCCGACATCAGTAGCAAAGACCTTTGCCATAGCTGATTCTTTCGTTATATCTTTAGCGCCGCTGTCCATGAATCTGGCAACTGAATAGATAAGCGCCCTTGCAGCCTCTATGTCTGTCGCCATATCTGCAAGCATATGCTGAACTGCCTGAAAACTTATAATCGGATGTCCGAACTGAATTCTCTGCTTTGCAAACTTCACTGCCTCATCAAATGCGCCCTGCGCAACGCCAACTCCCTGTGAGCCGACTCCTGCCCTTGAATTATCCAGCGTCTTCATCGCAACTACGAATCCCACGCCTTCTTTTGAAATAATATTCTCCTTCGGGATTCTGCAGTTTTCAAACACAAGCTCTCTTGTTGAAGATGCTCTTATTCCCATCTTCTCTTCTTTTTTGCCGAAAGTAAACCCTGGAGTTCCTTTTTCCACAATAAAAGCAGATGCGCCTCTCGGTCCCTTTGTCTTGTCAGTCAAGGCAATTATTGTATATACCTCTGCCTCGCCGCCGTTTGTTATCCACTGCTTTGTGCCGTTAAGCACATATTCATTTCCTGCAAGTTTTGCAGTTGTCTGTATGCCTGCTGCATCGCTTCCAGCATTCGCCTCAGTTAAACCGAAGGCAACAAGCCTTTTGCCTGAAGCTATGTCAGGCAGATATTTCTTTTTCTGCTTATCAGAGCCGAAAAGAAGGATTGGATATGCTCCAAGCGCATTTGCAGCATAAGTTGTCGAGACGCCAAGACATGCCCTTGAGAGTTCCTCAACAGCGATGCACAACTCCAGGCTGCCCTTTCCGAGTCCTCCGTATTCTTCCGGTATAAAAAGCCCGAACAGGTCTGACTGTGCAAGCACCTTCATTATCTCCCACGGGAATTCTTCTTTCTCGTCAAGCTCTCTTCTTACAGGCACGATCTTTTCTTCCGCAATCTGCCTTGCAAGATCTCTTATCATTGCCTGTTCTTCGGTTAAAAAATAATCCATTACAAACCTCCACTGTCTAATAAGTTAAAAGTTAAAAATGAGAAACTCATGACAAAATCACTTTTAACTCTAAAGTCATTTTCTATACTGCGAGTTAATTTTAGCAGAAATCACTGGATATTTGAAAGCTAAAAAATATAAAAAGAGTTAAAATATACTATGAAAATTAAATGTCCTATATGCAAAAAGACAACAACATGGGAAGAAAATCCAAATAGGCCATTCTGCTCTGAAAGATGCAAACTCATTGACCTCGGCAAATGGGTGTTTGAGGAATATAAGATCCCAGGTGAAAAAGCTGAAGAAGAAAAAAAAGAGGAGAAAGATTCAGATTGAGACGGATACTTTTCTTTCACATTCTCTTAGCCTTTCTGCTTGCATGCTCGCCTCAAAACCGCCTGTCCGGCTATATCTATTACAGGCTTAATACAAACCCTACAACCCTTGACCCTGCGCTTATTGTGGATGTACCAGGAGGCTCCCTCTCAGCCAAGCTCTTCAACGGGCTGGTTAGAATGGATAAGGATTTAAATATTATTCCTGACATAGCATCAAAGTGGAAGATATCAGAAAACGGGCTTGCATATAGATTTGAATTAAAAAAAGGCGTAAGGTTCTCCAACGGCAGAGAAGCAACTGCCAAAGACTTCAAACATTCGTTTGAGAGAGTTCTTAATCCAAAAACAAGGTCTCCAAACACATGGGTCTTTGACAAGATAAAAGGCGCAAGAGAGTTTATGAATGGTAAAGCGAAAGAGGTTTCAGGCATAAAAACAGTAAACGATTATAAGCTTGAGATAACCCTTGATAAACCATTCTCTCCATTCCTGAATCTCCTTGCAATGACTGCTGCATATGTAGTCCCGAAGGAAGAAATAGAAAAATGGGGCGTGGATTTTTCATCTCTCCCTGTTGGCACCGGGCCCTTTATTCTAAGACACTGGCTTCCAAGCAGGGAACTTCTGCTTGAGGCAAGAACTGACTATTTTGACAGTCTTCCAAAAATCAAAGGTATCGCCTATAAAATAATCCCCGAAGACCTTACTACAATAACAGAGTTTGAACTTGGGAATCTTGATGTGATAACTATTCCAGCAGCATCATTCTCCAGATTCAAAAAAGATAAAAAACTGTCAGATTTAATGTCATCAATAAACGGCATAAACACATATTACCTCGGGCTTAACTGTTCAAAGAAGCCCTTTGATAATCCTCTTCTCAGAAAGGCAATGAACTATGCAGTTGACAGGGGAAAGATGTTAAGGACTGTTTACGAAGGTAGGGGAAGGATTGCATCAGGGCCTGTGCCTGACATGCTGAGAAAATGGAAAGCGCCTGCATCTTACAAATATAATCCGTCAAAAGCCAGAGAGTTAATAAAGGCTGCCGGTTATCCGGATGGGCTTGAAGTGAATTTTTATATAACAGCTGACAATGAGGTTGTGGATACTGCAGAGGTAATACAATCATATTTAAAAGAAGTTGGGATTAAGGCAAATATCAAACAGCTTGAATGGAGCGCATATAAAGATGCAATCAATAAAGGCGAGCCTGACATGTTCTGGCTTGGATGGTTTGCTGACTATCCCGACCCTGAAAATTTTTTGTTTCCCTTGTTCCACTCGGCAAACCTCGGCCCTGCAGGGAACAGGGCAAGATATAAAAATCCTGCGGTAGATTCTCTTATTGAAAAAGGCCAGCACGCACAAACAGCAAAAGAAAGAGATATGTATTATGAAAAGGCTGAGAATATGATTGTTGACGATGCTCCATGGGTATTCTTCTGGCACAAAACCGATTACACATTAAGACAACCGTGGGTGAAGAATTATCAGATATATCTTATCTACAGCATTGATAAGGGAACGGAGATACAACTAGAGTCAAAGTGACAAAGTGTCTTCGCCGCTGCTCTCCTCGGCGAGTTCCGACTTGTCGGGAAAAGCCTTAAAGTTTTTCTGCTTATTCCCTTCACCATTTCTTCATAATTCCTTCATAATCTTATATATAATACATGTATGAAACTCATGAGAATGTTCTTATTGTTTTTGGCACTTTCTCTCATTATCCAGAACACCTGTCCTTATGGTCTGGCTGCAAAGACCGGTTTTACGGCAAAAGAGGTACATCACTGCCCTCTAAAAAAACACTCACCAACAAAAGCAGACGCAGATGACTCTGCCAAGAAAGCCATGTTTCAGGCAGGCCAGACTTTCGTGTTCACCGTCGGCTGCGCAATAAATGCAGCGCCGATGCCTTTCCCTGAAGTAGCCTTCACTTTTCCAGATATGAATTTTTATAAAAATATCTTCTCTGAACCAGCCACAAAACCTCCGGCTGTTTAGCCACAAGAAATCTCAATGCCCACGCATAGCTGATGGATTCCTGAATCCTGTCTGAGGATGTTCAGGATAGCTTGCGCGGTATAAATTTACAAACCTAACTATTTCTATAAATGAAGGAGTAATTATGCTTGCATTGGAAAATATTAAAAAATCATACAAAGGTCAGGAAGTTTTAAGAGACACATCTCTTTCTATCGCTGAAAAAGAGATGGTAAGTATTATGGGCAAATCGGGCGCGGGTAAAAGCACCCTTCTTAACATTATGGCGGGTCTTATAAAGCCCGACAGGGGCAGGGCGCTGTTTAAGGGCAATGATTTGACCAGCATTGACGAGGAGTCTCTTGCCGCTTTCAGATTAAAACACATTGGCATTGTGTTTCAGGACTTCAAGCTTATACCGTCCCTATCAGTATCCGACAATATTCTCCTCGGCATTTATCCGAGAAAGGACATTAAGGATAACGACAAGACAAGCCGTGTAAATGAGCTTGCGGAAAGGGTCGGTTTAAAACACAAACTGAAAGAAAAGGTGGACAATCTGAGCGGAGGAGAGAAGCAGAGGGTGGCAATCGCGCGCAGCCTTGTGAACCGGCCTGTTATCGTGCTTGCGGACGAGCCGACCGGCAATCTGGATTCTGCCACGTCCGATTCCATCATGGCGCTTTTCAGGGAACTCCATCAGACAATGCTCACTTCATTCATAATCGTTACCCACGACAAAGACATAGCGCAAAAGACGGACAAAACATATGTTTTACAAAAAGGAGAAATAAGGTCATGAAAATAAAATCAATGATATATTCTTTTTTGGCGGTTGCAGCTTTCTTGTTTGCGGCAATGAGTAACGCTTATTCGGTTACGGTTGAGATATTTTATCTCCCGCATCCTCCTGCCGAAGCGGTAGTAAGAGATGTGGAATCGGTCATTAAAGAGTTTAAAGGCGTAGCGGTGAAAAAGTACAGCTTTGAATCGCCTGAGAGCCGCAAACATATCGCAAAATACAATATCAAAGAGCATTCGCCAGTAATGATTTTCGTAAACGGCAAAAATCAGTTTTCACTTGGAAAGAGACAGGTCATTCTAAAGAACTTCCAAAAAGGCAATGCCTTTGTCCCGATGTTTGAGGGCAACTGGAGTTATGAAGACCTGAGACAAATCCTGAAATCCGCAGCGGGAGGTAAATAATGGAACTCCTGAGAATAGTGATCAGCAACCAGTTGTTCTATCTGAAAAAGGTGCTTTTGGTTGTTATGCTTATAGGGCTTATGTTTTTCCTGCCTGCTGCTTCCGTCATTCTGGTAAAACATGCTAAGGGGCTTGCGGAAAAACCCCTTGAGACTCTTGAGACTGAGTTGATACTTCAGTATGACAGGGTCAACAGGGATTCTAAAGAGGTCAGGACTCAGGGAATAATACTGCCTTTTAACCTGAATCCAATGCCGCTGAATACAGTATCGGAAAAGCTTGCAGACATAAAGGAATTAAAAGGTTTTTCGACAGCGCTTGTGCTGTGGGATTTCGACGTACAGAATACCAAGACATTGATCGCAGTCAGGAAGGAAGAGCCGCTGAGGGGCATGAGAAAGATAGAATCACTGCTCATGAAGGGCGGCGGTTTTTTCTCGGATAATGACGCGCGGGAAGTAATCCTTGAGCGCCATTTTGCGAAGCTGTTCGGATACGATACGGGCAAGGACTTTGAGCTAAGAGGAGAAAGGTTTAAGGTCGTTGGACTGGTGGATTTTAAGGAACAGAGCAATCTGAGCAGCGCCTCGATATTTCTGCCTTATGGAACGGCATTGAGGCTTGCCGGACTGAGAGAGCCTGTTGTCAATCAGGCATTTCTTTCCCTTAAGTCCGCAAAGGATATGTCGCCTGCTTCAAAGAGGATTGAAGGACTTTTCCCCGGCGTATCGCTGATAACAAAGGACAGCCTTTACAAGAACCTTTCAGGCATAAACAAACTTCTTTATCAATCAGGAAAATATTTTCTTCTGATCGTATTCCCGGTTTCACTCCTTTTGATGCTCTGGATATTTAAAATGCACA
>DOHC01000152.1:2108-2611 GCA_003535475.1 Nitrospiraceae bacterium | reverse complement strand
TGTAACTACCACAATGCTTTTGCCTATGAGTTCTTCTGGCGTGTATGCCTTGCCTATGCCTGCGACTATCTGCCTTTCTTCTCCAGTGTCAACCTTCAGAACAATCAGTTTGTTTGATTTTTCAACCCTCTGTGCCTCAAGCACTTTGCCTGTCTTCAGTTCAACCTTTGCAAAATCATCAATCGTTATCATCTTTTGAATTTTCTCCTTAACGCATTTTCCACTGTTTCAGAGACAAGCCCTTTTACAGAGCCTCCAAATGATGCGACTTCTTTTACAATTGTGGATGTCAGGAACGAGTATTCTTCTGAAGGCATCATAAAAACAGTCTCTATTCCAACTGCCAGTCTCCTGTTCATCAGTGCCATCTGAAGTTCGTATTCAAAATCAGACACTGCCCGCAGTCCTCTTATAACCGCTATTCCTTTCTTTGCCTTTACATATTCAATCAAAAGCCCGTCAAATGAATCAACGCTGACATTTTTAAGCCCTTTGAGAGATTT
>DOHC01000152.1:0-2086 GCA_003535475.1 Nitrospiraceae bacterium | reverse complement strand
CCCGGATAGATCGCAGTTTTTTCCATTGTTTTTTCCTGTATAATGTTAGCATAGTATCGCCGTATTTGTAAGCCTTCTTCTGCACGAAATTACCTATCTCATCGGGCAGCTTCTTCTTGGAAAGGTGTTCTGCGATGATAATGCCTTTGTCGTTAAGCATCTCTCCGCCAGACAACTGAGGAAGTATATATTCAAGTTCTCCTGTATGATAAGGCGGATCGAGGAATACAATGTCGAATTTCAAGCCTTCTTTCACTGCCTTGGCTATGAAGGCGGATGCCTCTCCTCTTATGATATCAGCCCTTGAGAGGTATCCGCAGTCTTTGAGCATCTTCTCTATCTGTTCTGTTCTTTTCCTGTCAGACTCTACAAAAAAAACAGTGCTTGCTCCTCTGCTTAAAGCCTCTATACCTACCGCGCCTGTGCCTGCGTAAAGGTCAACGAATTGAGAGTCTGAGATTAAAGCGCCTATGATGTTAAAGATGGATTCCCGTACTTTGGATGAGGTTGGTCTTAATGCGTTCTCTTTTTTAGCAGCCTTCTGTGCTTTTTTAAAGTTTATTCTTTTTCCTTTTAAATTGCCTGCAGTGATTCTCATATCACTTAAAATTCAAATATAAAAATTTAAAAAGCAAAATTGCAATTCAAAATCTAAAAATATTTGTTTATAGAGTGTTGTTTGATTTTGAATTTTGCTTTGTAGTTTTTCATTTTTCATTTTAAATTTTAAATTTAATTTCTATTCGGCGGATTTACGATGTTTGACGAAACCGAGGGATGGTCTTTTATCATAACCTTCATGCCCTTAATCTCGAGCCTTCCCTCGGAAAAGAGCCTTACTGCCTCGGGATATATCCTATGCTCAAAACTCAGTATGCGTTCGGAAAGAGTATCTTCCGTGTCATCAGGCATTACAGTGACCGCTGCCTGGATAATTACAGGCCCCGTATCCATGCCCTCGTCAACAAAATGAACTGTGCATCCTGAAATCTTTACGCCGTAGTCAAGTGCCTGTTTCTGTCCGTGCAGCCCCGGGAATGAAGGAAGCAGCGCAGGATGGATATTCATTATCCTGTTTGGAAATGCGTCTATCAGGGGTTTTCTTACAATCCTCATAAATCCTGCGAGTATGACGAGTTCAACGCCGCATGATTTCAGTTCGTCTGCAATCTTTTTGAATAATTCATCCTTTGTTGCAAACTCTTTCGGGTTTATAAAGATATATTTTAAGTTATGTCTCTTAGCCCGTTCTATTGCAAAGGCGGATGGATTATCTGTTATCAATATCTCTATTGAGGCTTTGAGATTTTTATTTTCTATCGCATCTATTATTGCCTGAAAATTAGAGCCGCGGCCTGATGCAAGGACACCTATCTTCAGCATAATCAAATGCCCCTCCATTTTTGCATTTGCTGAACTAAAGTCTTATCTCAATGTAGGCGGTTTCTCTTAGTTCTCTGAGCCAGTGCTTGTATTTTTCAGAAAAACGCTGTTCAATCAGCTTATTTTTGGCGGAGTCTTTTATTGCGGCTTCACTTTGTTTCTCAATTTTTTCTTCAAGCTTAATGATATGCAATCCCATGTCAGTCCAGAATGGCTGACTGATATCGCCTGCTTTCATCTGAGATAAAACATCTGTGAATTCTTTCGCCATCTGGCCCTTTTTAATAAATCCGAGGTCTCCTCCGGCCTTGCCTGACGGGTCTTCGGAATGTTTCTGGGCAAGGGAAGCAAAATCCTCTCCGGCCTTTATCTGCTGATAGACAGTTCCTGCCTTTTCTTCTGCTGTTTTTCTGTCACTGGGTTTTTGGGGCTTTTTGAAAAACATCTGCCGTATCCTGTAAGCGTCATCAGTTATTAAGGTGTCCTTGCTCTTTTCTATATATTTAGCTATCTCAGCATCAGAAACGACTATTTTATTTCTTACCTCCTGCGAAACGACCCTGCTTAATATAATCTGCTCTGAGAGTTTTTTCTTGTATTCATCTAATGTGAATCCTTCTTTTTTCAGTGAAGCTGTCAATGTCTGCTCGTCCATGGAATATTTTTTCTTTATGTCGTTTATAGCCTCAGTTACCTCTTCTGC
>DOHC01000101.1 GCA_003535475.1 Nitrospiraceae bacterium | reverse complement strand
TGGAATATTCCTCAATATATATTGAGGCGCGATGACCGATATTTTCGGACAGGGGCAACACAACAAAACCAAAACCCGATATAAAGTCTTTGATATATGAATGCTGCCTCTTATTATGTGCAGCTTGCAGCAGTTCCATATAGGTAAGTATAGAGAGATACCTTCTTTCCGTCTTTTCCATTAAACGGGCTGCCCGTTCATTGCCCCTCTGCACCCATATAAATATGTCCGTATCGAATATCATTCTCCCCTACCTGAGACCTCGCATTTTGTCCATCTCTTCCTCAACGGTCAACAACACGTCTTTGGCCATCCCGAAAAAAGGGAACTCTTTTGCCTTTCTTACAACAGAAACTGTCTGAGGAACTATTACACCTTTTATTTTGCCATGATAGAGAATTTTGACGCTTTCATTCCTTTGAAGCGCGCTCAAGATATCTTTTGTCCTGTACCTTAAACCTACCATCGTTGTCTCCATATATCCCACCACCCGTTCAGTAAATATGTATACTTTAATTATACATTTTCATTGTACCATAAGTCAAATATTTTCTGCCTTTCGCTGCGACTCTGCGAGAGAAAATGTTTTTTTCGTTCTCACTGACCTGCCCCCCAAAGCGGGAACTATTTTTGTGCATAGCGCGAGATGGGTAGAAACCTTTACACATCGATGCTCTTTAAAAGACAGAGATGATCACCTTTGCCGATCTTCTTAACAAATCGCTCATCGGCAGTAACAAGCATTGCCTGTATATCATAGGCAACTGCCAGATACGCGGCATCATAAAAAGTAACCCCTTTTGTCTTCATCCAGTTAAAACATAGTCTGCATATTTGATCGGTCAATGCAATGCTTCGTATATTCAAATCCACAATAAGGTTCATCTTTTCCGGTGCCTCTTCCGGTATTACCCTGCACATGACATTACCAACCTCAAACTGCCAAAGCGCAGGCGCCGAAATGGTCACATTGCCTTCGACCCATGTATGCAACAGTTGCATTGCCTTTCCCTGATCAGATTCTCGTTCATCACCAAGGATCCACTTGAGTATTACAGAAGCATCTACCACATATTGCCTGTTCAATGTGACCCCCTATCCCTTACAAGGGCATCGACAATGTCTTTATTTGAGAGCTTTTTGCCTTTTGTCCTTGCAGTCAATATCTTTCCCACCGCGTCTTTTCTGCGGATCAGTTCGAGTTCTCTTCTGAGCGCATCATTGGCGAATCTGCTCCGCTTCCCGGCGGGAACAAGGGTTTCCAGATCTCTGTAAATATTTTCTTCGATCATGAAATTTAGTTTTCTCAAGGCTTTACCCATATTATTACCTCCTGAGATGCCTTATTTTTTATACTTATTAAATATACTTCTATTTTCTACCTAATGCAATTATTCTATGATGGTTTCTCTTATTGCCCCGCGGCTTGCGCAGAGTAATTCGTTACTGCCGACAGTAGATCGTGCATTTCTCTGTGTACTCTGCGGCTCTGCGAGAGACAAGACTTTGAAGGCTTTTTTCCTCACACCCACTCTCCCGTTTTCAACGAGATCCTTCGAGACGCTGAGATTGCAGAGATAACCATCATGCTCTGTGAGTAATATGAAAAATGGGTAATATTGGGAATTAGAAGTCCGTCTGCGTAAGTTACTTTAACCGCATATAATCATCAACCGAGAAACCGGCATCCTTTTAAATCTTTTCACTGCAAGTCCACGTCCTATATCGCAACCTGTGTGGACCGGGATGGTTACAAGCACCTTTTTCTCTTTATGGTAGAGAGTAAGGTGGCTACCTGACTGTCGGTCTTCTATAAATCCTTGAGATTTTAGAAAACGTGCAAGACGCTCGCTCGTGATTTGCGGAAATCGACCCATTTATACCACGCCGATCGAGAGTTCTTCCACGTGCACAATGCGTTCTTTCTGTGGTATCGAGAGTGAGCGCTCCCGCATGGACATGATATGTTGCTGAAGGGCCTCGCGAATGTTCTTCTTTGTTTCTTCAATGGTTTTTCCGTTGCTAAAACATCCTGGTAAAGATGGGCTATAAGCAAAATAGCTCTCATCTTTTTCCTCTTTTTCAATAATTATCTCAAAGTTAAAGAATTTCATCGCCTTCTCCTCACTATATCCTTTCTTCATTGTTCTACGCATCTTTAAATATGATTTTACCACAACCTGCCACATTATTGAAAAAAATAATGCTGACCTGTCCTCGACGACAAGCCACGTTGACCTTATCAAGAAAAGGATTAATCCCGGCAAACCCGTATGTCCTGCAGGCAACTAAAAAAGACGGATACTATTATTGGATATGGAGGTTAGTGGATATGCCCGATGGCGAAGAGGACCTTGTAATCGGTGATGGGAAGGGGATTGTTGCGAATATTACCCGTTTTGTGCATAGCGTGAAATGGGTGATATTTTGGCGGGGGAGATATGGAGAAGATTAAAGAAGAAGCGATCTGCTTTTACCACAGATGGACACGGATAAGAGCGGATAGATATATCTTTTAAAGTGTGGACTCCGTTGACGGTTTATCACAATGGAGGACACGGTTACTGTGTCGGCGTTTATCTGTGTACATCTGTGTGCATCTGTGGCTGAAACTATTCTTTTTTTCTTTTGCCACAGATAAAGGCGGATGAGCACGGATGAAATGTTTTTAACCTGATTAGGGATAGAGCTGCTAATCAGGTAAACCCTCAAC
>DOHC01000319.1 GCA_003535475.1 Nitrospiraceae bacterium | reverse complement strand
TTTTTCTTTTTGTCTTCATCTGCATGAGACTCGGCATCACGCGTCATCTTTTTCACTTCATCTGCGCTAAGCCCGCTTGAAGCAGTTATCCTTATTGACTGTTCTTTTCCTGTGCCAAGGTCTTTGGCAGAGACATGAAGTATGCCGTTTGCGTCAATATCAAAAGTTACTTCTACCTGCGGAATTCCCCTCGGTGCAGGCGGAATACCTATAAGCTCAAAGTTTCCAAGCAGCTTATTATCCGACGCCATTTCTCTTTCACCCTGACATATCTTGATTGTAACAGCAGACTGGTTGTCTGATGCTGTTGAGAATGTCTGGCTCTTTTTGGTCGGGATTGTAGTATTCCTTTCTATCATCTTTGTGAATATATCGCCGAGCGTCTCTATACCCAATGAAAGCGGGGTGACATCAAGCAGAAGAACCTCTTTGACATCTCCCTTCAGCACTGCGCCCTGTATTGCTGCGCCTGCAGCGACAACCTCATCAGGGTTAACTGTCTTATTGGGCTCCTTCCCGAAAAAGCCCTGAACAGTCTGCTGAACTTTTGGCGTCCTTGTCTGGCCTCCGACAAGAAGAACTTCATCTATATTTGAGGCCGATAAATTTGCATCGTTAAGCGCATTCTTGCAAGGCCCTATTGTATTATCTATGAGATCTCCTGTCAGCTGCTCAAATTTCGCCCTTGAAAGTTTCATCAAAAGGTGTTTCGGGCCTGTTGCGTCCGCTGTAACAAACGGAAGGTTTATCTCTGTATCCATTGCAGTTGAAAGTTCAATCTTTGCCCTCTCTGCGCCTTCTTTAAGCCTAGGCAACGCCATCTTATCGTGCTTGAGGTCAATGCCCTGATCTTTCTTGAACTCTTCCACCATCCAGTCAATAATCTTGATGTCAAAATCGTCTCCGCCGAGATACGTATCGCCGTTTGTGGACTTAACCTCAATTACGCCTTCTCCTATTTCAAGAATGGACACATCAAATGTGCCGCCGCCNNGCCTTCTCCTATCTCTAGTACAGATACATCGAATGTGCCGCCTCCAAGGTCATAGACAGCAACCTTCTCTTCCTTCTTTTTGTCGAGTCCGTATGCGAGTGCTGCGGCTGTAGGCTCGTTAATTATTCTAAGTACATTCAGGCCTGCTATCTTTCCTGCATCTTTTGTAGCCTGTCTCTGGCTGTCGTCAAAGTATGCTGGAACTGTAATGACCGCCTCAGTAACCGGCTCTCCGAGATAATCTTCAGCAGCCTGCTTGAGTTTCTGGAGTATCATTGCCGATATCTCAGGCGGAGAATACTTCTTGCCTCTTATCTCAACATGAGCGTCTCCATTAGGCGCTTCAACTATCTTATACGGCAGCCGCTTTTTCGCATGCTCAACTTCAGGCGTGTTGTATTTTCTGCCCATCAGCCTCTTAATTGAAAATATCGTGTTTTCAGGATTTGTAATAGCCTGCCTTTTTGCTATCTGTCCTAGGAGCCTCTCGCCCTTCTCTGTAAAAGCAACAACAGAAGGCGTTGTTCTCATTCCCTCATGATTAGGGATAACTACAGACTCTCCGCCCTGAACAACTGCAACAACAGAATTCGTTGTGCCAAGGTCTATTCCTATTGCCTTTGCCATTTATGATTCCTCCTCTATAATATTTATTTTCGTGTCAGTGTCAGTGTTTAGTGTCAGTGTTTCTTCGCTGAGACTGTCACTGCGCACTGTCTTTTTCGATACAGCAACCAATGACGGCCTTAATACCTTTTCTCTGAACATATAACCCTTTCTGAATTCTTCCACAACCATATTTTCATCAATATCATCCCTCTCCACCTGAGTCATCGCATGATGCAGCGAAGGGTCAAACATTTTGTCTGATGCGTCAATGGGCGATAGTCCGAATTTATCAATGACCCTGAGAAACTCCTTAAGAGTAATCTCCACTCCCTGCGCAAGCCCTGCTGATCTATCATTTGACGAGTGCTTCATAGCCATCTCAAGGTTATCAATAACAGGAAGCAGTTCATACAGCAAGGATTCATTGCCGTATTTTATTAATTCTTCCCTGTCTCTTGCGACCCGTTTCTTGTAATTATCAAATTCAGCGTACAACCTAAGATACCTGTCTTTCTCCTGCCCAAGTTCCTCTTCAAGATTCTTCTCTATCTTTCCAGCTTCCGGAGCAACGTTTTCCGGTGTCTCTGCCGCAATACAACGCCCAGCCTCTTCTGCTGCTTGTGAATCGGGCTCAGGGAATTCCGGATGAGAATTATCCTCTGCCATATTTTCCTCTATCTTTTTCTTCGTTTTATGTCTCACTTATTTCCCCCCAATCACCTTTGTTATAAACCTTGAAACTATATCAACCATAGCTATGGTCTTTGAGTAATCCATTCGTGTCGGACCGATTACCCCAACAGTGCCGACAGGCATGCTGCCTTCTTTGTAAGTTGCCGCCACAATACTGAACCCTTTCATCCCTGCCAGAGAATTTTCAGAACCTATTATGACCTGAACTTCGTCTTTGGCGGATTCTGAAAACTTATCAAGCAGCTTTATAATCAGGTGTTTATCCTCCATTGCTCTTGAAATCTCTTTTATCTTCTCAACATCCGAACAATCAGGCAGTCCGAGGACTTCTGTAAATCCTGAAATAAATATATTCCCGTAAGGAGACGAGAGCACCTCTCTGCATATCCTCATTGCCCTTGAGATAAGGGTGTCGCATAATATCTTTTCCTCGGACATTTCCCTTACTATTTTTGTCCGGATCTCGTTCNNGACAATCAACATCCACAACCTTATTCCTTACCAGCCCTTCATCCGTAAAAAGCACAGTCACCACATGGTTTCTTCTGTGTTTTAACAGCGTAATCCTGTTAAATGTCGCTGAACCTGCCTTGGGAGAAAGCGCCACGCCGAGGTAATGTGAGAAATTGGACAGCCTCTTTGTTGTCTCGCTGAGCAGGATGTCTATATCGTTTTTAATGGACTCAAGCTCTCTTGTAATCTCATAGAAAAATGCCCTGTTATCATACTGATGCTCATGAGAACACAGGTAATCAACATAAAATCTGTAGCCTTTATCCGTAGGCACCCTCCCCGCAGAAGTGTGCGGCTGCCTGAGAAACCCCATCTCTTC
>DOHC01000214.1 GCA_003535475.1 Nitrospiraceae bacterium | reverse complement strand
GGAGTATTTTACAGGGCATTCACGGAAGATGCGGCTCATTCGCTTGGACTTAAGGGATGGGTTAGAAATTGCAGTGATGGAAAAGTGGAGGCGTTATTTGAAGGCGAGAAAGAAAAAATAGAGAAAGCGATTGGCCTCTGTTACAAAGGCCCTCCTGCCGCGAAAGTAAACAACATTGACGTCAAATGGGAAATTTTCAAAGGCGAATTTGATACATTTTCAGTGCGATATTTCTAACCCGCGCATTTATATCTTCACCCTCTTCAACAGAGCAGAGTTGCTCACCACCGAAAGAGAACTCAATGCCATTGCAGCTGCCGCAATAATAGGATTCAGCAAACCGACAGCCGCAAGAGGAATCGCAACCGTGTTATAACCAAATGCCCAGAAAAGGTTCTGCTTAATCTTCCTCATTGTTGCCCTGCTCAGCTTTATTCCTTTCATCACATCCCTCAGATCATCCCTTACGAGTATAATGCCTCCTGTTTCCTTTGCCACATCAGAGCCGCTTCCGATAGCTATTCCTATATCTGCCTGTGCAAGCGCAGNNTCATTGATTCCGTCTCCCACCATTGCCACAACTTTTCCTTCAGCCTGAAGTTCTTTAATGACTTTAGCCTTTTCACCTGGCAGGACATTTGCAATAACTCTTTCAATTCCTATTTTAGCGCCAATGGCCTTTGCGGTTTTTTCATTGTCTCCTGTCAGCATCACAACCTGAATACCTTCACCTTTAAGCCCACTGATGACTTCAGAGGCGTTTTCTTTCAATGTATCCGCNNCGAACCGCGATAAACCCTTTCAGCATTCCGTCCTCAGCAACTATCATTACAGTATTACCCTTTGCCTCAAGACTGGAGATTGTTGCCTCCTCGTTTTCTATAGCAATGCCTGCCTGTTTCATCAGTCTTCTGTTTCCCATAACGATTATTTTGCCGTTGTAAACTGCTTTAACGCCGTGACCCGGAATCGCCTCAAATCTCTCTGCCTGCGGTATATCCAAACCCATCATGCCTGCCCTTTTCATAATCGCCTCAGCAAGCGGATGCTCCGAGCCTTTCTCTGCCGCAGCTGCAAGCTGTAATATTTCCTCACTCGTAACTCGTAACTTATCGATTGTAACTATCTCTGTGACCTCCGGCTCTCCCTTTGTAAGAGTCCCTGTTTTGTCAAAGACCACTGCATTAAGTTTCTCTGCCTTTTCCAGATATTCAGCGCCTCTTATGAGTATTCCAAGTTCAGCGCCTTTGCCCACTCCAACCATAAGCGCCGCAGGCGTAGCAATGCCAAGTGCGCAAGGGCAGGCAATGATTAAAACAGCAACAAAGGATAAAAGAGCCATCGTGGAATTTCCCGTCAGTATCCATACAGCGGCAGACAAAAATGCAATGCCGACAACTGCAGGGACAAAATAGGATGCCACCTTATCAGCGAGCCTTTGAATCTGTGCGCTTGAAGCCTGTGCCTCTTCAACCATTTTTATTATTTGGCTTAATGTTGTATCGGCGCCGACCCTTGTCGCCTTGAACTTAAATGAACCAACTTTGTTGATTGTTCCTCCTATCACCTCATCTCCTGCTTTCTTTTCAGTAGGAATGCTCTCGCCTGTTATCATTTTTTCATCCACAGAGGAATGCCCTTCTGTTACAACACCGTCGGTCGGAATCTTCTCGCCCGGTCTGACGACAACTATCTCATTCACCATAACAGACTCTGCAGGTATTTCCACTTCTGAGCCGTCTCTTATGACTTTTGCTGTCTGAGGTCTGAGGTCAAGGAGTTTGCGTATAGCAGCAGAACTCCGTTTTTTAATTATCTCTTCCATATACTTCCCCAGAAGAACAAAGGCAATAATTATTGCAGAGACCTCAAAATACACATTCTTTTCCTCAACAGGTAATACTCCGGGGAAGAAAACAACAAAGGCACTGTAAAGATAAGCTGTAGAAGTGCCAAGGGCTATGAGGAGGTCCATGTTTGCAACACGCTTTTTAACAGCATGGTATGCGCCTATGAAAAATCCCTTTCCGCCGAATATCATAATCGGAGTTGTGATAATAAAGAGCCATACTCCCCATGTAAACCACGGAAGCCATGGAACCGGAACCCATGTGAGCACTGTTGCACCTGCTGCAAGACCGAGGAACACTGCTGCTCTAAAGATTGCCAGGGCAAGAACGCCTGTGAGGGCAATGGTAACGCGCCTTTTCATGGATTTCAATTCTGCTTCCGGAGCCTCGAATGTCCTCACGCAGTTTTCGCTGCAGAAATAATAAGACCTCCCTCCGACCTCTCTTTTTATGGAACGGTCTTTGGGAATAACCATGCCGCATATGGGGTCTTTGGCCATCTCTCCGATTGCCTTTGAAGTAGCAGCAACCAATCCCTCCACCTTGGGCATCATCATAATGGTCTTCTTGCCGAGGAAAGATTCAGGGTCTTTATCAAATGTTTCCTTGCAGTATTTTGAACAGAAATAATACTCTTTTCCCTTGTATGAGGACTTGCCGGCAGCGTTCATGTCTTCAATTGTCATGTTGCAGACAGGGTCAATTACTTTCATTGTTTCCTCCCGACACCAAAAATAGCGATATTTCCGAAATGCTTTATATTAATTATATCCACATTATTATTCCTTAGCTCATTCTTAAACTCGTCAAAGCTGAACATCCCTCCGGCAGGATGTGTTGCAATTATACTTAACATAGAACCTTTTGTAAAAATGCTCGTAAACTCCCTGAGCGGTTCTTCAAAAAATAATTCACCTCCGCTTTTCAGAACCCTTGAAACCTCTCTTACTGCCTTTCTCCAATCCTCCATGTGATGGATAACGCCGAAAGAGAAAACAGCATCAAATTTATTATCAGGTTCATCAAGAGCCATTGTATCGGCAACCCTGAACTCAATCTTCTCTTTCAGTCTTAACGGAAGATTTTTCTTTGCCCTTTTTATCTGGTCGGGGTCTACATCAGTCGCAATAACCCTTTGAGCGCCGAATTGCTCAACAATTATCTCTGCTCCTAATCCAGTTCCGCATCCAATCTCAAGGCAGAGCGGATAGCTTTTAAAACCAGCCATCCGCTTCAACATGGGGCCTTCTATGCGCCTCTGAATAAAAGCCCTGATGGGATTATTTACTATAAACCGCTCTCCAAGATTAAGTTTCATACCGTATATTCATCATAAATTAATGTCCGTGCTCGTCTTTCTTCTTCTCCCCTCCCTCAGGCTTTTTGGGTGGTGCTAAACCCATTTCAGAACCTGTTCCGGTAATGCATTCGTATGCCTTTTTCATCTGGTCCATCATCTCCATTTGTCGGGCCTCGGTTGCTGTCTTGGGATCTTTAATGTGCACTTCATGGAGATCTATTGCTTTCTTAAGCCACTCCTCCGCACATTTCACTTTTGGCATCCCCCCCATCATTCCCATATGCATTGACATCATCTTATTCATTTTCTCCATCATCTTATCCATTTCCATCATCATTTCTTTCTTCTCTGTAGGCTTCACGCCTTTCATCATCTTCTGCTGAATCTTCATCATTTCCATCATCATCTGCA
>DOHC01000059.1 GCA_003535475.1 Nitrospiraceae bacterium | reverse complement strand
TACGCCTATAAAGCTTTCAACAGAAAGGATGATGAAGAAGTGGGAGCAGAAGGATAAGGATTTTGACCAGATATTTGAACGCTCCACAAGGACAATAGTGAATGAGGTTGACAGCCTTAAAAGGCTTGTTGATGAGTTCTCAAGATTTGGCAAGATGCCTGAGATAAAAAAAATGCCGACAAACCTTGCAAGTATAATAAATGAGGCGCTGGAACTCTATAAGGATTATAAGGGGTTTAATATAAAAGTTTTACTGCCGGACGATGTACCGCCTGTTGAAATGGATGAAGAGCAGTTCAAGCGAGTGATGATTAATATTTTTGACAATGCATTTCAGGCGATGGGTAATAGTGGTAATATAGAACTTAAAGTTTATATGGATAAGGCGGCAAACAGGATTTTTATGGACATTGCGGACGACGGCCCCGGAATGAAGGAAAATGATAAAGACAAAATATTTCTTCCTTATTTCTCTACAAAAAAAGACGGCACAGGGCTGGGGCTGGCTATTGCAAACAAAATTGTTATGGAACACAGGGGATATATCAGGGTAAGAGACAATATCCCTAAGGGCACAATCTTTACTATAGAACTGCCAATAAGAGATATATAGGCGTGGAAGGAGAGGCAAAGTGTCAAAACCTGTAATTCTTATAGTTGACGATGAAGAAGGAATAAGAGAAAGCCTTTCAGGCATACTGGAAGATGAAGGCTATGATATTCTGACTGCAGACTCGGGGGAAGAAGCAGTGAGGATACTCAGGGAGGCTTCTCCTGATCTTATTTTTCTGGATATATGGCTTACCGGCATGGATGGAATTAAAACACTGCAGGAGATAAAGGCGATGAAGTCTGCTGTCCCTGTAATAATGATATCAGGGCACGGCAGTATTGAACTTGCAGTGAAAGCCACACAGACAGGCGCCTATGATTTTCTTGAGAAACCGCTTTCCCTTGAGAGGGTGCTTCTTGTAGCAAAGAGGGCCATTGAAAAGAGGACGCTTGAGAGAGAAAACATTGCGCTTAAGGAAAACCTTACAAGGAAGTGGAAGCTTGTCGGCGAATCACAGAAAATAAGAGATTTGCGGGAACAGATGGAAATGGCTGCCCGGAGCAACAGCCGTGTTCTGATATTCGGAGAAAGCGGCACCGGCAAAGAAGTTGCCGCGAGGCTGATGCATGAAAAAAGCCCGAGGGCAGGGGAGCCTTTTATTGAGGTAAATTGCGCTGCTATTCCGCAGGAACTCATAGAGAGCGAGCTTTTCGGGCATGAGAAGGGCTCTTTCACAGGGGCATTTGAGAAGAAAAACGGGAAGTTTGAACTTGCGGACGGAGGAACATTATTTCTTGACGAGATAGGCGACATGTCACTTCAGACACAGGCAAAGGTTCTGCGCGTAATTGAGACTCAGGAGTTTCAGCGGGTAGGGGGAAACAAGAATATAAATGTTGACGTCAGGATAATTGCAGCCACTAATAAAGACCTCAAGGAAGAAGTAAAGAAAAGCAGTTTCAGGGGAGACCTTTTTTTCAGGCTGAATGTTATCCCGCTGTTTATCCCGCCTTTGAGGGAAAGAAAAGATGATATCCCGCTTCTTGTTGAATACTTCCTTAATTCTCTTTCTGCAGAATACGGCAAGCCTCCCAGAAAGATACTGCCCGAGGCATTGAAATATCTGCAGTCATACGGCTGGCCCGGGAATGTAAGGGAGCTTAAGAATGTCATAGAGAGGCTTGTTATAATGACGCCTTCAAATATAATAGACGCCAAGAATCTCTTTATCCACGTTGAACACGAGGGATCAGACTATTTCCAATACAAAACGCTTAAGGATGCGAGAGATGCCTTTGAGAAAGACTATATCACGAAGAAACTCGAGGAAAATAACTGGAATATATCAAGGACATCTGAGATTCTGGATGTGGAAAGAAGCAATCTGCACCGCAAGATTAAGACATATGAAATAAAAGTTCCTTAGCTACGAGATTTTGTGCAGTTTTATGAGATTTGTTGTTCCCCGTTTCATAAGGGGTGAGCCTGCAGTTATGACTATATTATCACCTTTTTTTGCTATCTTGGAGGCGATGAGCAATTTCTCAACCTTCTGAATCATGGTATCCGTATTAGATACATGAGATATGAGCATCGGCGTAACTCCCCAGTAAAGAGACATCCTTCGCTTAACATTGTCATAAGGAGTAACGCCTATTATCGGAACTTCGGGCCTGAACTTGGATACAAGCCTTGCCGTAAATCCCGATTGAGTGAATGCAACTATGGCTTTTGCATGAATATCCCCTGCTGCAGTGCATGCAGCTTCGGCAACAGCGCCTGAAAAGTCAGAGAAGAGCATGGCAAAACCGGAATAATCATGTCTGGCTAAGGATTGAGACTCTGTATATCTTATAATCCTGTCCATCATCTTTACTACAATTACAGGATATTTCCCTGTCGCCGTCTCTGCGGAGAGCATAAGCGCATCACTGCCGTCTATTACAGCGTTTGCAACATCTGTTGCCTCTGCCCTTGTCGGCCTTGAATGTTCTGTCATTGACTCAAGCATCTGTGTTGCTGTTATTACAAGTTTTCCTTTTTCATTGGCTTTGTTGATAAGCATCTTCTGTATTATTGGAACCTCTTCAGGCGATATCTCAACTCCGAGGTCTCCCCTTGCAATCATTATCCCGTCCGCCTCATCAAGTATGCGGTCAATATCATCAATCGCCTCAGGCTTTTCAATCTTTGCT
Organism: Nitrospiraceae bacterium; assembly: GCA_003535475.1. Classification (GTDB taxonomy): domain Bacteria; phylum Nitrospirota; class Thermodesulfovibrionia; order Thermodesulfovibrionales; family UBA1546; genus UBA1546. The sequence goes on along the minus strand of DOHC01000059.1, from coordinate 539 downwards.
ATGAGAGGCAGTGACGCATGTCTTTTTTTAAGCCATTCCTTTACAATCCTTACGTCACTTGCGCTTCTTACAAATGACAGCGCTGCATAATCAACACCGATTGTTAACCCGAAGCCAAGGTCGTTTTTATCTTTATCTGTGAAGGACGGCAGGGTTGTTTTTACATGAGGGAGATTGACTCCTTTTTTGTTTCTTAAAATACCGCCCTCAACAATTTTCGCCCTTAATCCGTCACGGGTTCTGCCTGTTACATTTGCCTGAATCAAACCGTCATCAAAAAGTATCCTGTCACCGATCTTAACATCCTTTCTAAGCGCTGGATAGGAAATGAATATGTGCTTGCAGCTACTGACCTCTTTGCCGCTATGCAGCAATATCTCAGAGCCTTTTTTTAGCTCTACTGAACCGTTGCTGACAAGCCCGACCCTTATTTTTATGCCCTGAAGGTCCTGCAGGATTGCCACTGCCTTTTTAAGGTTTCCGGATTCTTTTCTTATAAGTTTTGCAATCTTTTTGTAAGTGACATGGTCGCCGTGAGA
>DOHC01000021.1 GCA_003535475.1 Nitrospiraceae bacterium | reverse complement strand
CTTTGGCCACTCGGGAACCTCTCCGTGGAGCCACCGAAGGGATTCGAACCCCCGACCTGATGATTACAAATCAACTGCTCTACCAACTGAGCTACGGTGGCACTCTCAGCTAACCCTGTAATTATATTGTCAAAAACGCAGAGCAGAAAAAGACAACACTACACCTGCTCATTTTTTTATAACTGAATAATATAAGAGATATAGTATAACATGGTCAATTCTTGAAATTCAAGGATAATTGGAGTTATCTGGCTTTTTCTCGTCAAATCTAATTTTTTCTAACTCTTTGCCGTAAAACTTCAAACATAAGCACAGCGCTGGCAACTGAAACATTCAAGGAATTAACCCTGCCCCTCATTGGGATACTGACAACAAAATCACACTTTTCAGATACTGTCTTTCTTAAACCTCTGCCCTCTGAACCGATGACAATCCCTGCTGGCACACTGAAATCAACATCCCATGGCATATTCCCTGAGCCGCTTTCAGCTCCTATTATTGTAATCTCTCTTTCCTTCATTTCAGAAATTGCATGCTTTATATTACTTACCTGTGATACTGGAACATACTCAACCGCGCCTGCAGATGCCTTTGATACAGCAGGGCCTAATCCTGCAGACCTGTGTTCCTGCACAATCACTCCATGCACGCCTGCTGCATCAGCAGACCTTAATATCGCACCTACATTTCCGGGGTCCTCTATACAGTCAAGGATGAGAAAAAACGGAATCTCGTTTCTCTTTTCAGGAATATCAAGGAGTTCGTAAAGATCCGTGTATCCCTTTTCAGAAACCTTTACTGCAATCCCCTGATGCCCCTTGGGAAATCTCTCATTAAAAAAAGCAACGTCAACTATCCTAAGAGCAATCCCCCTACTCTCTGTCTCTTTTTTTATAAGGAAAAGCTTCTCATGCCGTCCTGATGAGATATAGACCTCTTTAATATTCCTTCGTGCTCTCAATGCCTCGAGAACAGGATTTAAACCATATATCCACATTGAATTGAGTTGTCCTGTGTCCCTTCTAAAGATTCTCCAGTTTGCTTATTCTACTATATCTTTCTGAGTTACTGAAAGAATAATTTAAACCCTTGACTTGCCGGATTCGCAGGTAGTAGATTAAAGTTGAAAACTTTATTCTGCCGCATAAACCTTATTATTAAGAGAGAAGGAAAATGGGAGCTCAATATAACAGTGAAAAAGAAAAGGAAAGAAGACAACGCAACATTTATCTTCCCGGATGCCTTGAACAAACTTCTTCCTGCAGGCAAATATGATTCGGATGCGGCAGTCAAAACTAAATAATCTGATGAATCAGCAGAAACTTCTTCATCGGCTGAGGGAATTACGGGGCAATAATTGTGCGGGGAAAACGGGATATACAATAATCATCTCCATATTTTTACTGCTTGGCTGCAGTTTCGCATTATCAAAAGAAAGGTTGATGCCAGAACCGCTGAAAGACAGCAAAAATATGCAAGGCACTTTCACGCTCATACTATACGGAGCAAACCATTCAAACGACCTTGAAACAATAGCGATACTTGACCGTGAGGGAGACGGGTATCAATTCGAGCCTTATGCGCCTGAATTTGTATACAGAATAAAGAAAAATCTCCCTGCAAATGAAGCGCTCTCTGAAGCCAAAAAGTTTGTGGGATGGCATCATTCATTCAGAAACGTCATAATAAGTAAGATTACTGATGAAAAAGGCTCTCTTCTCGGTTACGAAGTGAGGCCTCTCTATTACCCCTTAGATTTTGGCTTCTCTGACATATTGGACGTTAATTACTTTAAAAGCGGAAATAAAATAATTGCAAGAATAAAGCTGATAGAATCTGTTGAAAAAATTATCTTCGGCAGCGATTCGCGCGGAGTCTTTGAATAGGTCCGTGCTTAGCCTGTTTTTTTATTGTATCTGAAACAGCATCCAGTATTGCCTCCGCAGCAGCATCCTTCGTCATCAGGGGCAATGACAGTTCTTTATTTTTTCTTATAATCGTTATCTCATTTGTATCTACGTCAAAGCCGGAACCAACTGCCGTGACATTATTAAAAACAATAATGTCTGCATTTTTCTGTATGAGCTTTTTCTTTGCCCTGTCAAGCCTTCCGCCGGTTTCCGCAGCAAAACCTACAAGCAGCGGTTTATTTTTTAGTTTCCCCGCCTCAGAGATGATATNNATATCGGGAGTGTTTTTAAAAGTGACGGACAGTTTGCCTGATTTTTCTATTTTTGCTTTTTCTTTCTTCTCCGGAGAGAAATCTGCAGGAGCCGCAGCCATTATAACAACATCAGTCTCCGTAAGGCACTTAAACATCGCATCTCTCATCTCCTGCGCTGTCTCCACGCTAAAAAATGACTTCAAGCCATGAGGCTGCTCTAAACAGGACGGGCCGCTAATCAGTATAACTTCAGCGCCCCGTCTGATACATGCCCTTGCAACTGCATACCCCATCTTGCCGGATGACCTGTTGGAAAGAAATCTTACAGGGTCAAGATATTCGCGTGTTGGTCCTGCGGTTACGATAACTTTTTTTTTAAAAAAGTCTTTCTTGCTGAATGCTGATTTTATTGTCTCTATGATTTCACTGACATCAGCCATTCTTCCGATTCCTTCTTCTCCGCATGCAAGGGTTCCCTTGTCAGGACCGGCCTGAACAATGCCATAGGCTTTCAAACGCCTGAGATTTTCCTGAAAAATAGTATTATCGTACATCCTCCAGTTCATTGACGGAGCAATGACGACTTTTTCTTTAAAAGAAAGAAAGCATGTGCTAAGCAGATCATCGGCTATTCCATTGGCAAACTTGCCTATTATATTTGCAGTGGCAGGAGCGATTAGCATAATGTCCGCTTCCATGGGAAGATTTATGTGGGACATAGGGTCGTCAAAAAGACCAGAATAAACTCTGTTTCCAGAAGCTATCTCAAGCGACAAGGGGGTAATAAAATTTTTTGAGGCATCAGTCATTATTACAGTAACTGATGCCCCTTCATCTTTCAGTCTTCTGACTAAATCAACAGACTTGTAAGCTGCTACCCCGCCTGCTACACCCAGAAGTATCTTCTTATTCTTCAATACCTTCTTCTTGTTTTTCACCGAAAAGCTCTTCAAGCGCCTTCTTGTCCATTGTCTCTTTTTCGTGCAGGTATACCTTCAGGTCTTTCTCGAGTTCCGTCAGCTCTTCAGGCGTGGCTTCTCTTCTCTTCTCCTCAAGCAGCCTTCTGTAATCAAACTTCTTTGCCTCTTCTTTTGCTTTTACCGCCTCCTCGCCTACGAGAAACTCAAGATTGCCCATAGCTGCCTCTTCAATAGCTATGACAGTTACCTTTTTTGACTTTGTCTGAATCTTTGGTTTAACACCTACAGAAAGTTCTTTAGCCCTCTGGGAAGCTATCATCACAAGCCTGTATCTGCCGTCAATTTTCTTCATATCAATCTCTACTGGAAGCGAAATAATATCCATTTACTGCACCCTCCGCGTTAAAAAATTTTTCTTTGCCCATAATGGATCTATATTATCTGTACGTAACTTTTCCGAAGATATTATTGCCTTCATCTCCTCTATCGCTGTGTCAAACACGGTGTTTATTATAACATAATCATATTTTTTGTATTCTCTTATCTCATCAACTGCCCTTTTAAGCCTTCTTTGTATTTCTTCTTTTGAATTGCACATCCGTTTTTTAAGCCTCTCGTTAAGCGCTCTCAGTGATGGAGGGAGAATAAAAATATAAATACCGTCTTTGTATTTTTTCCTTATCTGTCTTGCTCCCTGCGTATCTACATCAAGGATAATGTCTATGCCTTTATTCAGCATAGCCTCAAGTCTCTTTCTGGAAGTGCCGTACAGGTTGCCATGAACCTCTGCCCACTCTATAAATTCATCTCTCCTTGCCATACGCCGGAACACATCTTCCTTTATAAACGTATAATCCCTGTTCTTAACCTCCCCGTGTCTCATGGGTCTTGTCGTATAAGAAACAGAATGCCTTAGATTTGGCATTGTTGAACTAAGCTTCTGGCACAAAGTAGTCTTCCCTGCTCCTGAAGGAGCGGAGACAATAAACAGCCTCCCCCTATTCTTCCTCTTCATCGGTTTCAGTCTTTCCTTCAAAAAATCTCTGCGTAATAGTCTCAACCTGCAGGGCGCTGAGTATAATATGGTCGCTGTCAGTAACTATTATGGAACGGGTACGCCTTCCCTCTGTTGCATCCACAAGCTTGCCCTGCTTTCTTGCTTCCTCCCTGAGCCTTTTCATAGGAGCAGAGCCGGGCGTAACTATAGCAACAACCTTTGACGCTGTAACTACATTTCCGAATCCTATGTTTACAAGCACTGGGCCTAAATAACCTTTTTTCATCTAAAACTCCTTGATTTGTCATTCCGAGTAAAACGAGGAATCTCATCCTTTGAGATTGCTTCGGCTTTGCCTCGCAATGACACTGTTCACTGGATATTCTGCACCTGTTCTCTGATCTTTTCT
>DOHC01000065.1 GCA_003535475.1 Nitrospiraceae bacterium | reverse complement strand
TCGGTGAATGGGTGAATGGGTGAATACCAGCCGCTCATATATCCTTCAATCGCTCTTGTTGTTGTGGTCCCCACAGAGAAGACTCTTTTGCCGCAGGCTTTTGTTTTTTTTATATCTTCAATAATCTCTTTCCCTATCTCAAAATATTCTGCATCCATAGAATGTTCATTCAGGTTTTCGGCTTTTATCGGCTTGAACGTCCCTATTCCCACATGAAGCGTGAGGCATCTGACCTTCACGCCTTTGTCCTTTATTTTTTCTATCAATTCTGATGTAAAGTGCAATCCGGCAGTCGGGGCTGCGATGGAACCCTCTTTTTCAGCATATACCGTCTGATACCATTCTCTGTCAACGGGTTCAGGCTTGCGCTTTACATACGGCGGCAAAGGCATATCCCCGTATCTCCAGAGGTTTTCCATAAAGTTTCCGTAATATGAAAACCGGGCAGTCTCGTTTTCCATCTCTGCTGAAAACCCTTCTGCTATTGATATTTCCCCTCTGTACTTTCCCCTTGATAGTATTTCCCACTTGTCAATGCCGATCTCTTTTACCAGGAGGAATTCAAATCTTCCTCCTGTAGGCTTTGTCCCTGTAAGTCTTGCCGGAAAAACTTTAGTATTGTTCAGTAAAAGCAGGTCGCCTTCATTAAGATAGTCGGGGAGATTGCCAAAGATTCTGTGTTCTATTTTGCCGTTTTTGTGAAGCACTAAAAGTCTTGAGAGGTCTCTTTTGTCAGAAGGTTTTTTTGCGATTAGTCCTTCCGGCAAGTGAAAATCAAAATCAGCGGCCTTCAGGACGTTGATATTATCTACGTCCTTCATATAACTGAATTTCTGTTCCGGGATAAAAGAAAGAAAGGATTTCTCTGTAGTTTTTCCCCTTCTTTGCCATCTCAAGCGCGCTCCATTGGCAGAGGCCGATTCCATGCCCGTAGCCTTTTCCTTCAAAGATTATGGAATCGTTTAGTTTTGTCATGGTGAAATTTGTGCTTGGCAGTCTTTGCCATCCGAGTTGCTTTCTTAAGTCGTTAGATTTGATGGTGCGCTCTCCTGATTCAGATGTGACAGTCACTTCCTTAACTCTGCCTGTTGAAGTGTAAGACCTGACAGCCATATCTTTAAAACCGGAGATATTTAATGATTTTTCTATCTCCGACAATGGAATTTTTCTTTCCCATATCCAGTAAGGCGAGGCCTCGCCGCTTGTTTCCACCGATTTGATATAAGGGTAGCTTTTGCCGAACACCTCTTCGGGCAGCTCTGTCTTTCCGCCGGCTGTAGAGTGGTACAGCGCCTCTATTGGTTTGCCGTTAAATGTGAGTATCTCGCCTGATGTTTTTTCTACGGCAGTTGCTGCTCTGGCATCAGAGTAGTTCCCCTTGTACACCTGATGAAGAACAGAGGATGTTATATGATAACGGAGGGTTCCGTTCATGTTTCTTTGATATACCGCATACGTCCTTGAAATAATAGCCTGAACTTTGAGAGCCTCCATTTCCCAGTTTGTCCCGACCTCAGCCATGACAACACTCTTGACATATTCCTCAAAGGGGATTTCATTTACGACATAAAGCCCGTTTTTCCCTTTCCATACCTCAATCTCACCAGTGTAATGAACTCCGCTAACAAGGAAGTCGCCTTTTACCTTTTCACTGACTTTCTCCAGAGGTTCATTCTTTGCAGGGATACGCGGAGAATCTTCATCCAAGATAAGCACTCTTATTGTATCGGCATAAACATCAGTAGACGGTAGACAGTAGACAGTAGACAGAGAAAAAATAAAAAAAACGAAAAGGCATATAATCTTTATTCTGTATCCTGTCATCTCACTTCCTCCCTCTTAACTCTTTCAAGATGTTTCTCCATCTCGGAATAGATGCAGCCGCAATATTTCTGCCTGTAAAGCCCGAGCTTCTTTGAAAGTTCAACCCCCTGCTTCCAGCCGGGCCTGAAGTCTTCAATAAAAAACTCCACAGAGTGCCTTCTCTCCATTTCTCTGCCAATATCTATTATAACATCAAATTTCTGATTTGGGCTTATAAGGAGCGAGGTTGTAAAACCGTCAGCGCCAATCTCGCGGGCTTTTTGGGCCGTCTTGTCAAGCCTCATCTCATAACACACATTGCAGCGGTTCTCGCCGCCGTTTCCTGTCCTCTGTATGAATTCCTTGATGCCGTAGTAGTCTATATAATGTATTTGAATATCCAGTAATCCCCCCATCTCCCCTTTAGCAAAGGGGGGTGAGGGGGGATTTTTTAATAGCAATTCAAAAATTTTTACCGCATCCAGTCTGTTCTTGTATTCCGCATACGGATGGATATTGGGATTAAACCACAGTCCTGTTACGGAAACGCCCTTTTCAGAGAGTGTTTTGACAGGATAGAGACTGCAGTTTGCGCAGCAGATGTGCATCAAAAGCTTCATAAAATATTATAAATCATTTCAGGAGTTTTTCTACTGTGGGGAACAGCGCCATATCGGTGTGCGGCAGAAAAAGAGCCGACATATATTCATCCATGAAATTCCTTGAGACTGAAAGCTCCATGTATGTCATCTTCCTGGCAATCTCCTCCGCCTCTTCCCTGAGTTTTTCTGAGAGGAGGCACAGATAAGCCCCTGCGACTGATGTGTTGCCTAAAAATCTGAACTTTTCTTTTGGAATGTCAGGCAGCATCCCGATTATTACAGCCCTGTCAACGTTTAGATAGTTGCCGAACCCTCCGGCGATATATACGCGCTCTATATTGTCCAGAGAGAACCCAATCTCTTTTATAAGCGATGAGATCCCTGCATAAATTGCTGCCTTTGCCCTCATGATATTCTCAATATCCACTTCTGTAAGGACAATATCTTTTGCTCCTTTATGGAGAACAAATTCCGTGCCCTCATCCCCTTCTCTTATTCGGCCTGTTTTTATTTCACGCACAAATTTCCCCTTCTGGTCTATGATGCCTGAAAGGAACATCTCTGACATTGCGTCTATCATCCCTGAGCCGCAGATGCCTATTGGCACAGTATTGCCGATAACAGAGATGGAATGTTCAAATGTATCAGCAGCAATCTTTACAGCCTCTATTGCGCCTTCAGTTGCCCTCATCCCGTGTTTTATCCCGCTTCCTTCAAAGCAGGGGCCCGCAGAACACGCCGCTGTCATATGCCATTCATTATTGCCTATGGCAATCTCTCCGTTTGTCCCGATGTCCATGAACAAAGCAATTTCATGATTTCTGTGCATCTTTGAGGCAAGCACACCTGAGACAATGTCGCCTCCGACATAACTTGCAACACACGGCAGGGTATAAACAGGCGCTTGTTTATTAATACGAAGCTTTGCTGTCCCAGCCCTCCACAGAGGGAAGGAATTTACAGTAGGTATATACGGTTCTTCCCTGATATGCCCGGGATCAAGCCCCCAGAAGATATGAGACATGGTTGTATTTCCTGAGATTACAGCGCATTCTATATGTTCTTTATTTATGCCCTGCCTTTCAATCATAGTCTCAACGATGTTGTTTATATCATCCGTGACAGTTTCCCGCAGTTCTTCAAGCCCGTTGCCTTCTGTGGCATGTACTATCCTTGTGATAACATCATCGCCGTATCTTATCTGTGAATTGTATGTTGAGCCGACATCTACAAGGTTACCGTCAGAAAGGTTAATGAGATATACGACAATCGTTGTTGTGCCGATGTCAACGGCAATTCCGTATCTTGAGGTTTGCTTTTCAGATGTCACAAAGATTGCCTCCGGGCCGTCAACATAAGCAAGATG
>DOHC01000272.1 GCA_003535475.1 Nitrospiraceae bacterium | reverse complement strand
CTCCTAACTCTGAACTCTTAACTCTAATGAATGAGGATATGAGAATTCTCAGAGGGATATGGGAGGAGACGAGTTATCAATTGGAAAGGCTTCAGATGAATCCTGACTGTGCAGATGAGGAGAAAAAGGTTATCTTTGACAGAAAGGGATGCAATTTCAATCTCTCATTCACTCCTGAACAGACTTCTCCTGAGATTATGAAAAAGGCAGGCAAACCCTCTGTTGCAATAGTGCGCGAGGAAGGAAGCAACAGTGACAGGGAGATGACATCAGCTTTCTATCAGGCGGGGTTTGATGTGTGGGATACCACAATGACTGATTTCCTTGAAGGAAAGGTGAATCTTGACAAATTCAGGGGCATAGCATTTGTAGGCGGATTCAGCTATGCAGATGTCCTTGATTCCGCAAAGGGATGGGCAGGTGTTATAAAGTTCAATAAAGAGATTTACGAACAGTTTCAGAAATTTTACAACAGGCCTGACACATTCAGTCTTAGCGTATGTAACGGATGTCAGCTTGCGGCATTGCTTGGATGGATTCCGTGGCAGGGGATTGAAGACGAATACCAGCCGAGGTTTATTCATAATGTCTCGGGAAGGTTTGAGTCAAGATTTTCTACAGTGAAAATATTCCCAAGCCCTTCAATTATGCTTAAGGGAATGGAAGGCTCTACTCTCGGAATCTGGGTTGCACATGGAGAGGGAAGGGCTTATTTCCCGAGAGAAGATACTCTTGATAAGATAATAAAGCAAAACCTTGCGCCTGTAAGATATGTTGACGATAAGGGGAAAATCACGGAGAGTTATCCCTTCAATCCGAACGGCTCTGTTAATGGAATAGCTGCTTTATGCTCGCCTGACGGAAGACACCTTGCAATTATGCCTCATCCTGAAAGGACCTTCCTCAAATGGAACTGGGCGTGGATGCCTGAAGAATGGAAAAAAGAACTCAAGGCATCGCCGTGGCTCAGGTTATTTCAGAATGCAAGAAAATGGTGCAAGGGGAAATAGTTCCCCTGTTCACATTACTTAAATGACATTAGCTGTTGCGTCCGTTGTTTTGTCATTTCTGTAAGGCAACCTGTATAAACAGATGTCCACATAGTGCCGCTCTCAACCTCTTTAGCCTCTCCTTTACACTTGGCTTCTTTTTGTTTAATCCAAGCCCTTTGTTCATTCTTTAGCTCTGTTCAGCTCTTTATCGGCCTCATCAAATTGTTTCTCTGCACATTCATTGATTTCTGCTGTTGTAGTTGCATGAGCACATGGGTCTTTGGGATTACTTGCTTGCTGCTGTATCGGAGTCGGCGTTGCCTGTTTACTAACAGCATCCCTCATTAAATTCGCAAAAGCTGTCTCAAAATCAAAATTGGCCGTTACATGACATTTCTTCTTGTCATCGGTGAGCAGTTCTGACTTATATACAACAGGAACTGTAAGATTTTTGCCGCCTGAAGCGACTATCCTAATGTCTGCTGCACATTCGTAAGAGCCAGTCTTATCGTTGTAGTTCGTCATTCTGATATTCTGTACTCAACTGCCATAGGAGTAAGAGGCCACCTCCCATTTTCTGTTTGCTGAGCTTCTCTTGTTAATTTCCTTTTCACATGTTATTCTTCTTCCGTAAAATAAATTTCTATCAATTCAATTTGCTATAATATCCCCTCGCGACACGCGGAGGGTAAAACCATAAGATACAAAGGATGATGACATGATACACCTAAAACGGCAGTTGCCATATAGGCCCACGGAAAGGATGAATGTCGTAAGCTACCCGATACGGGACATAGTGATGGAGGCTAAGAGCGAGGAGGCGAAGGGCAAGAAGATGATTTACCTCAACATCGGAGACCCGCCCCAGTACGGCTTTGAGCCGTTCAAAGTGATAGCTGAGCAGGTGAAAAGCGCGCTCGAAGAAAACTGGAAAGGATACGCTCCTTCTGAAGGCGACGAGCAGTTCAGAAAGACCGTAGCGAAGATTGAGAAGTGCAACCCCGAGGATGTGTTTGCCGTTGCCGGCCTCACCGAGGGCATAGACTTCTTCTTCCATTCGTTCATAGGGTTTGGGGAGAAGGTGCTTCTTCCGAACCCGGTATATCCGCTTTACCTGAGCAAGGCGAAGCAGTTCGAGGGCGACAGCGTATTCTACCGGCACGATGTGGACGGCCAGATAGACGTAGGAAACATGGCAAAGAAGATCGAGGGCGCAAAGGCGATTGTGATAATCAACCCAAACAATCCGTTGGGCTCAGTCTATTCGGAAAAGAACCTCTCAGAAGTCGTGAAGCTCTGCGGCGAGTACGACGTCCCCATATTTTACGACGGCTCCTATGACCAGCTAATATTAGAGGGCAAACAGGTAGACTTCAGGAAGATAGCAAGGGACAAGGTGCCCTTCATATACGGGAGCTCGCTTTCCAAGGACTTCAGCTATCCTGGCGCAAGGATAGGATGGGTGACTTTCCACGGTGATAAGTGGACAGAGGTCAAGAATGCATTCTTCCTGCTGTGCAACCAGCGCCTCTCCGTGAATTGGGAGTACCAAAAGGCTGCTGCTGCGGCAATAGTGCACCCTTCATACCCTGCGTACATCGCAAACATGAAGATGAAGCTTATGGAGAGGCGGGACACATTCGTGAAGATGGCCAGTAAACTGCCGCTCTCGTTCCCGGTTCCAAAAGGCGCGTTCTACGCATTCATGAAGATAGAAACACCGAAATGGAAGAAGGACTTGCAATTCGTGCGCGCTGCGCTGAAAGAAGGAGTCGTCTTTGTTCCTGGTTCAGGGTTCGGACGGCAGGAGGATGGAGTGTATTTCAGGTCCACGTTCCTGCCTGAACCGCACATAATAGAAGAGGCTTTCGCCAAAATCAGACGGATACTATGATGAACAGCTTCTTTTTGGTGGTCTGCTATTCCAAAAAGGGTTGGAAAAGTAATTTGGGGGACGCTGTTACTTACATTGCATATCTGTTTATATATGAGAAAGAAGCAATTCTGTATCGGGGCTTCCTCACAAATTCCCCGTTAT
>DOHC01000208.1 GCA_003535475.1 Nitrospiraceae bacterium | reverse complement strand
AATAAATCTGACCTGCCGGTACATGGAAAGACTGCTTTACAGTTTGAGCCCTACACCTCCAAGATATTAGAGGTATCTTCAACACGCGGAGACGGACTGGAGAAACTGAAAGAAACTATATTCCAGTCTTCGGTTAACAACTGGAAAGAGCAAAAGGAAGGTGTTATTGTTACGAATCTCAGGCATAAGATTGCAATTCAGGCTGCTTATGATTCTCTAAAGAGTGGGATTAATGCCATTGAAACTGACAAACCGCTTGAGATAATTGCAATTGAATTCAGGGATGCACTTGACAGGCTCGGAGAGATTGTGGGAGCTGTAACAACAGATGATATTCTCAATAGGATATTCAGCGATTTCTGCATTGGAAAGTAATAAGAGAAACGTTAACTCTTAGGCGCTGCCGACATCTCAGCCTTTTTGATAGAACTAAGAAGATACTCCTTGAACTTGGAAGACACCAGCCATTTAATCCCTAATTTCTCAGCCCATTTTATTATCCCCTGATCTGCGGTTACCAATAACGCATCAAGTTCCCTTGCAAGCAGGATAAGGTCAACATCCTCCTTGCTGTCAATAATCCCTTCCCTCAAAGCCTCTCTGTATTTTCTCCTCATGTCCTTAATAATATCTTCTTCGCCTGCTTTTGAAACACCTCTCACAGCCTTCTCTGCCACCCTGAGCCCCTTATTAATCCTCTCTCTAATATCTTCTATCAATTCATAGAGCAGAAATGCAGGGCATGTAAGCTCATGTTTCTTGGGAGGTTTTTGCTGAAGGTAAACGAGCAGGTCTCCCGATATATTTTCAGGCTGTATGAAATTAAGGAGCTCCTCAAATATGGAGGGCGGCATATAGAACTCGAGATGAGGAATCTGCGATGCTAAAAACAGGAAATTCTCAAGCGCCTCTGTAGGTGTCCTGCCAAAGCTCTCGCGAACTTCCGGATTTACAAAGAGGCTTGTATCTAAAACTACAGCGCTCTTTTTAAATTTTGCCTGCCCCATGTAGTTTGAACGTATATGTATTCCAGTTATTGCAGCTCGGGCACCTGCCGGACCAATCCTGTGATGAATAGCCGCAGGCTGAACACCAGTAAGGAAGCCGGAATGCTATTTTCATGTCCACAGCTTTTTTGAATTCCACCGCTGCCTTGTCGCATTGATTGCGCCTGAGATAGAGGTCGCCCATTATCTGGTAAAGTTCAGGGGACGCCATCCCGCTTGCATCAACGTAAGAAAATGTTTCAAATGCATCATCTATCATCTCAAGCCTGTAATACAGCTTCCCAAGCAGAAACCTCAACGCATGGTTCTGTGGGTTCTTTGACAGACTGTTTTCATAAAGCCTTATTAGCCTTGCAGGTTCTCCAATGTTTATAAGCAAATCTTCAAGCCTTGCAAGAATAATCAGGGACGATGTCTGATCATAGCTCTTTTCAAGAAAGTCAACGGCATCTTCTGACTCGCCTTCCCTGAGCATTACCTCGGCAAGTCCGATGTATGCAGGCACAAAATCTACATCCATCCTGAGCAGTGTCTTGAACAGTTTCTTTGCCTTTTCAATATCCCCGCGTTCAAGACTGTAGCGGCCGTATTCATACTTATACCCAAGGAGGTTCATCTGCTCCCTCTGACGGTCTTTTTCTGTATGCTCATGTTTCAGTATCGTCTTCTGCACATCAACAAGTTCGTCCCATTTTTCATCCCTTTCGAGAATAGCCCTCTTTTTGTAGAGAGCGCTGAGGTTGTCAGTATCTATGTCAAGGATTTTCTCTATATAATTCAGCGCCTCTGCCCGCCTTTCTGTTTTTTCCATCAGGGTTTCAAGCGAGAACAGCACCTCGGGGTTCTGCTGGTTGGAAGCAAATGCCTTGTTATAAAAGTTCATTGCCTTCTGATAGTCTTCTTCTGAAGATGCGATGTCGCCGAGCCTGAGCAGCGCATCAAGATGTTTCGGCTCTTCTGCAAGGATGCCTTCAAGCGATTTCTTTGCTTCATCCTCATTATGAGCAAGAAGCGCATTCAGCGCCCTTGAATACATATCCTGAACCCTTGCCTCTTTTTTCTGCCTGCGCTGATACTGAAGATTATCAATAAAGCGTTTTGTATCTCTTATAGTAAAGACAACGAGCATCGCAAGCGCTCCTGCGACACATGAAAAGAGTATCAGAGCTATCTTGGGAGTCTCATATGCGTCGCCAAAAGGTATTTTGATTGTTGTTATTTCCTGGTTGACATATGCAAAGCCCCCAAGCCCGGCAAGAAAAAGGATGAATATAAATATTGCGATTTTACCCATTGTCAGTTATGACCCTTTTCCTCTACATGTATTCTGGGCGCATCAAGCCAGAGTTTTTCAAGCTGATAGTATGCCCTTGTTTCCTCTTCAAACACATGAATAATTATATCTCCGTAGTCCATTAACACCCAGTGGCTGTAATTCAGCCCTTCAATCCCTACAGGACGGATGCTTTTTTTGGAAAAGTTCTCTTCTATTGCCTCAGCAATTGCCCTGACCTGTGTTGTGCTTTCTCCTGAGCAGATAATGAAAAAATCTGCAATGACGGATAAGCCTTTCAGATCGAGGACAAGCACATCCACGGCTTTCTTATCCGTTGCTATCTTCGCTGCTGCAAGGGCTTTGGCTCTACTTTTTATTAAAGGATTATCCTCCTTTCCATATTGAAGTTAAAAGTTTTTAAGTCTGAAACCCTTAACTCTCAACTCTTAACTTCTGTAAATCTTATGTGTAATTATATAGGATTCAACTTCTTCTGGCAACAGGTATTTTATGCTTTCCCCGCGCTTTATCAGCTTTCTGATGCCGGTTGCTGATGTCTCAACAGGCGTAATATGCATCATTATTATGTCCCTGCCGCTCTTTAGTTTTGTTTTGTAGGTTTGCAGTTTTGCATCATCAAGTTTTTTGAGGATATTTTTGTTTATCTTCAGATATGGCGAAGAGGCAAGGCCTGTGAATTTAAAAGCCGGCCTTGAGATGACTATAAAATCCGCAAGGCTGACAAGCTTATCAGGCTGCCACCAGTTAGGGATATCAATAAAAGCGTCAATACCGGCTATAAAATAAAGCTTTGCGCCGGGATAAATGCGGCGCAGCTTTTCAATGGTATCTACGGAATAAGATTTATCCTTTTTTTTATATTCAATGTCAGAAACAGCAAGGGAGTGATTTTTAGATATGCCAAGCCTTACCATCTTATATCTGTGCTTCGCATCGGCAAGCTCTTTATCCTTGAGCGGAGGATTGCCGGAAGGCACAAAGATAATCCTGTCAAGCCCGAGTTTTTCCTTCACCTCTTCTGCGGCTGTGAGATGCCCGTAGTGGATTGGATTAAACGTCCCGCCGAATATGCCGAGTTTCATTATCCTCGTCCCTCAATTACCGCATCTGAGAAGGGGGAACCTTTTACTTTTTTCCTGAACTTAGGCTGTAAAGGGGGCTTGTAAAAACTTGGCAAGATTATTTTGCCCTCTCGTGATAATTTCAATAAAAGGGATTGCAACTTTTTTTTACGGGTCACCTTCGCTGTCATGTAGTTAATTATTCACGCATGAGACTACATTGTCAAGATTGGAGGCTGGAAGTTACAAATTTGTTGATTCCCTCANNCTCCCTCAACCTTTAAATACCCTTTCTGCTCCAGTAATTTTTTAGGGCAGCCATACAATACCCCTTTGTTGAAATGCAAGACTGGCACTGTTTTCGGGGGACAGGTCAGCTTGGGGAAAGAATACTATTTCATCAACCTCTTAACTTCCTGTTCTTCTTTCCCTTGTTCAACAAGATAACATTCCACATTTTCGCTTATCATTCCAAATGGCAATTCAGTCTGATAAGTGTATATCTTTTTATCTTTTCGCTGCTTAGTCATCAGGTCAAGGACAGATTTTTTATATTGTGTATCGGCGTTTCCTGCCAAATGCTCTCCTTTGCTTTCAATGATGTAAAGGATCTCAAATTCATCCTTGCCTTTTTTCTTTGCGGCTACAAAGTCGGGTCTTATCTTATATTCCTTCCATCCCTGTATCGCATACCAGGTTTTGCTCGCCTTGTTTCTGAACCACCACAATATCTTTGCCTGATCGTCAAGAATGCGTCCAACCTTTTGTTCAAGCGTGTTCATTGTTTCAAGTTCCACATCATCGAACAGATAGTTATTGTAGATGTTGCGTCTTCCTGAAGCCGTTATAACGTCGTCTTCGGGGATTTTGTAGCCCAGTTTTTGATCGTCTGTGACTGTGAGCATCAGCTTGTTTTTATTTAAATAATCAAGAAAGATTTGTTCTTCCTGTCTTTTCCTTTCATCAGTTAGATATTTGACAAGCAGAGCCACTACGAAACTGAAATGCTCTTGAAGTTTTTCTTGTCCAATTTTCTTCTCAACTGCTTGCAGATAGTTGTCTGTTAGTTTCCTTGCAAGAAAGGAATTTTCAATGACTTCAGAAAAACGTCTTGTTACATAAGTCGGATTACTATCTTTTTCAACATTAACAACGGCCTTTTCAGTCTTATGGAAAAACTTGCTTTTATTATCCAGTGTTACAGCAAAGGCTGTCCTCTCCCTGTTTTCATCACTCAGTGAAGCAATCATTAAGCTTAAGAATTCTTCTGTCAGCGGCAGTTGTGCGAAATCGAGGCAGGATTTAATATCCAGAGCATAATTGAAACGCCTCTTTTCTTTGTCGTCTTTAACCATCAGCCATACGGGGAGATAGAATGTATTGGCATATTTATCCTCGAACTCTCTCTTGATCTTCACCTTCTTTGGTTTATTAAAACCTTTGTCATCGCTTTGCTGCACATTGCTGACAAGATCTTCAAGCCCTTCATTCCTGAATCCTGCCGAAACTCTTTCAAGCATTTCCTTTGTGCTGCCTTTCACATAGTACACATAGCTTTCATCCAACTCCTTAACATCTGTCTTTCTGGCATTGGGCTGTCTCAATATCCTGCCGACTAATTGTGTTACACCTGTATTGGAGCCCACATTCGGAATAATTCCAAGTATGTAGGCGAATGAACAGTCCCATCCTTCCCTCAGTGCTTCTTTGGTAATTATATATCGGACAGGGCAATGGCTTGCAAAAAGGTCAACATCCTCAATATCATTCTGTGCGGCGGTCTTGATGGCAATATCATCGGGATTGATGCCGATTTCAATAAGATGTTCTTTGACATCAAGACTGTGTACTCTTTTCTTTCCTCTTTGGTCGTGTCCTGTTGCCTCCACCTGTATCAATGCAATCGGGCGGATATAAATACCCTTGTCCTGTTTCAAATCCTTTGCCTTTTTTTCTAGCTTCTCTCTGCGAAACTTAATTTCCCTTAGCATCGCTTTCCAGTCATTATCAAGATTGCTTGCAGGTGGAAAGATATGCATGTCAAGTTTAACCATATCCGCATTCTTTAATTCCAGCCCTGTTACTTTTACCAGAATATTCATTTCTTCTTTCGGCGTTGCTGATAATCCCAGCACCATTTCAGGATTAAGATTGTCAATGGTCTTCCGCGCCTGATCTGAAAACACCTTGTGTATCTCGTCAATAATAATGAATGGCTTTGACATGCGCATGGCATTGCCAAGGCTTGTGCGGATTTGGGGAAAAGCAGAATTTACATCTGAAATGATATCCAGATTCGGCACCTGCTCCATTATCTGTTTGTGCAGGTCATACCGTGAATCTGGCGGGAAAAAACTTTCGTATCCTCCGCTGTCCTGGAATACCTTTAAGGCTTCTTTTGCATTCTTGCGGCTGACTGACTGGATCATGACAAACAAGACAACAAGGTTTTCTTCAATATCCTGAGTCGTAAGCCTCTGGCCTTTTTCAAGGATGATGGTATTGCCACCGCTGCACTGGTCAAGCAATTGCCTAAGATAATTGCTCTTGTCTCTTAATTTTTGGACTGTTTGCGAATATATTGTTTCACTCGGCACAATCCAAACAACCAGTCCCTTGCGTTTCTGAGCGAAAAGATTTTTGTATTCCCGTATAGCCTCAACTGCAAGAAGCGTCTTGCCTCCGCCGGTAGGGACTTTAATGCAGACTCTCGGATAATAATTCCCGAAGCCGTTGATGGACCTGTCATTGTAGGGTTTATGCAGATTATCGAAAGTGCTTTGAACCCAGTTCAGAGTATGTCTTATATTTTCAGGTAATGCTTTACGTGCGGTTTCAATAGCATCTTTTGTTTCCCTTGCTGTCTCGAAGAATCTTTTTAACTCTCCGACAACTTTTATTTGATAATTTTTTAGAAACATATAGATTACTGATTTTTTCGCTGAAACAAGTTATATGGTATGCTCACAAACTCTATCTGGTTTGCCTCCATATATTCTTCATCCAGAAAACAGGCAGGGGCATAAACAATGCGTTTTTTGTCAGTCTGGTCAGCAATGATCTTTTCAGCAAGTTCAAGATTCAGCGCCATTCTGGTCAGCGCCTCGTAGTCCTGTTTGTAAATCAGATAAATCGCCTGCTTGCCGAAGGTGCCGATAAAGAACTTCTTTTCGCTAATCTTCTTTTCCTCTTTCAGATTTTCACCTGTGCAGAGGTAATACACGTATTTTGCAAATGTTTTGTATTCCGGCAGTTTTCCTTTCAGTAAAGTCTCTGCATCTAATGGCTGCCCGACCCTTAGATACTGAAACCCGCTGTCATAGTCATATTTTTCAATCGCCCGCTTAATCCGCTCACGGGTTATATCCTTGCAGATGTTCTTATCCGGCTCTTTTTCCGTTGCCTCCGTCATCTGGACAAGGATAAATTTACGATTGCTACCATCCTCCACCTTATTTAAGTCTATCACTGCATGGCCTGTGGTGCCGGAGCCTGAGAAGGAGTCAAGAATAATGGAATCCTTCTGTGAGAATATATTAAGAAGTGACTTTATGAGCCTAACAGGTTTCGGATTGTCGAATTCAATTCCAAGCGTTTTTATTTCTTCGGAAGCTTCCTGATTGGAGCCAAAATCTTCATGCCCCCAAAAATTATGTGCACATTGTCCCTCTTCTTCCCTCTCAAATTTATAATATTTTTTGCGTGGGAAACCATCGCCTCCCCTAGGAAAATACATTCTTCCCTCTTTAAGGTATTTTTTATATGTTTCTTCTGTGCCAAGCCATTCTTCATCCAGCACCTTCCCGGTTGAAGTAATTATCCTATAGCTTGTTCCTGTTTGATTGCTGCCTGATTTCCATGGTTTAGAAGCCCAATCACCCTTAGGGTCATTGTCCGGATTTGAAAAATCGCCTGTTAATGGTAAGCCTTGAAAGGCTTTTCTTGTTTTCAGATATTCCAAGTTTTTTGCGTAAACAACAATAAATTCAGCAACTTTGGATATGGCCTTGCTTTTATCATTTGGTTGATTATGCCGCCTTCTCCAACAAATAATTTCCTCTTTATTTTCTTCTCTGAATATTTCATCCATTAAATTAACAAGACGTGCAACTTCAATATCATCAATATTAATACAAATCACCCCATCCTCTGCCAACAGTTCTCTCAATAGCTTTAATCTCGGCGTCATCATGCAGAGCCATTTATCATGG
>DOHC01000121.1 GCA_003535475.1 Nitrospiraceae bacterium | reverse complement strand
GATGAGACCATCACCGGATTCAGGTTTGCAAACGGCGGTGCCCAGGAATATTTTGGCGTTATCCCTGACTTGGCTACCTTTGGAAAGGGACTCGCAAATGGCTATCCGGTATCAGCAATAGCCGGAAGGGCTGAGATAATGAGACTCATGGAAGAGATTTTCTTTTCATTCACATTTGGAGGGGAGACATTGTCGCTTGCCGCTGCGCTGGCTGCAATGACAAAACTGCAGAAAGAACCTGTAATAAAGACGTTGTGGTCTCAGGGGCGAAAAGTAATAGACGGGGCGAAAAGTTTAATTGCAAAATACGGCATGGATGATGTCTTATCCATTAGCGGCAAGGATTGTTGGTCATTCCTGTTGTTTAAAGATACGGACGTTTATTCCCAATGGGAGCTGAAGACCCTTTTTTTACAGGAAGTATTTGCCAAAGGGATCCTGACTGTCGGGACTCATAACATGAGCTATGCCCATTCTGATGATGATATCATGAAACTCCTGGCAACGTATGATGAGGTCTTCGCAATTATTAAAGAAGCCATGACTGAGAAAAATTTTAAAAACCTGTTACGAGCCGAGCCGCTTGTCCCGCTGTTTAAGATCAGATGAATATCATATTTCGTGTGGACGCATCAGTTAATATAGGCACAGGGCACGTAGTGAGATGCCTGACGTTAGCCGATGAACTTAGGAGTAAAGGGGCTGATGTCCGATTTATTTGCAGGGAAGACAATGGCAACCTGATAGACTTTATAAAAAAGAAAAATTATGAAGTTTATCCTTTGCCTGCAGGTATTGATTCTTACAAGGATTTAAAGTTGACTGAAGAAATATTGAAGGAGCAGGATAAAATGCCAGAGGTGCTTATAGTTGACCACTATGGCATTGATGTTAAATGGGAATCTCCCATTCGAAAGGTTGTTAAAAAGATTATGGTTATAGATGACCTTGCAAACAGGAGGCATGATTGTGCCCTTTTGCTCGACCAAAACTATAGTTTGAATGCAGATCGTTATAAGGGACTTGTTCCTGATAATTGTGCAAAACTTTTAGGACCTAAATATGCCTTATTGCGCCCTCAATTTCAAAAAGCGAGGGAAAATTTACAAGAGCGAAATGGAGAAGTTAAACGCATTTTAGTCTTTTTTGGAGGAGCAGACCCAACCAATGAGACTTGCAAGGCGCTCAGAGCCATAAAAATGCTTGACAGGCCCGATATTGCTACTGATGTAGTGATAGGTTCATGCAATCCCCACCGCGCAGAGATAGAGGCCATTGCATCACACATGTCAAACACTTTCTGTCATTTTGATGTGGAAAATATGGCTGAACTGATGGCTCATGCGGATTTATGTCTTGGCGCAAGTGGTAGCACTACTTGGGAGCGCTGCTGTCTGGGACTTCCAAGTATAGTCATGATTCTTGCCGATAACCAGAAAGATATAGCAGAAGAACTTGAGAAAGAAGGCGTGATAGTAAATCTTGGATGGCATAAAAAAGTAAAAGAGGAGGCGATAGCTGAAGCCATATTAGAATTGATCAAAAATCCGGAAAAGGCAAAGGCGATGAGCGCTAAAGGTATGAATACAGTTGATGGATATGGGGCTGGAAAGGTAATAGATGCAATGGATAAAACAGCTATTGGCAATAAAAATTTGAAAAAAAAATTGAAAAGGGCGATAGCCTAATTAAAGGCACCCATATCGCAAAATGAAGATACTATTTTTAGGCGGAAATCTTGCAAAAGGCCTTGCAGCTTGGCTTATTGAGCAGGGGGATAATATTGTTTATAAAGAAGATAAAATTACTGTTGATGAAGTGAAGCAAATATCACCTAAAATGATAGTAAGTTACAATTACAAATATATTATTCCAAAACAAATATTAGACTGTGTTAATGGCATGGCAATAAACCTGCATGCTTCATATCTGCCTTATAACAGAGGCGCTTATCCCAATATATGGAGTTTTCTGGAGGATACCCCTAAAGGCGTAACAATTCATTATATAGATGAGGGTGTAGATACAGGAGATATTATTGTTCAAAAGGAAGTTTTTATAGATGAGGATAAAGAGACTTTAAAAAGTTCCTATGAAATACTACATAAGGAAATACAGGAACTCTTTAAGGAAAACTGGGAGAAAATAAAATCTGGCGTTATAAAAGCTAAGAAACAGACGGGGGGGGGCATCCACTACAAGAGAGAGTTTACCATATTTGAACCATTTATCGGACAAAAAAGGTGGGATACAACAATCAGAGAACTTAAAGAACAATATAACGAATGGAGAGATAAGTTTAAGGGGTGTTCAAGCCAATGATATGCAAGACTTGTTTAACTGGAGAAACCACCCGGATATTAGAAAAAAATCTTTTAATACAAAACCTATATCATGGGATGAGCATGAAAGATGGTTTAAAGAAAAGACAGGTGATTCAAAGACTACAATATATATGGCATATTGTCAGGAGCAAAAGATAGGCACTGTAAGGTTTGAAGACATAGGTAATGCAATAAAGGTAAGTATCATGCTTAATCCGGAATATTTAAGTAAAGGATTTGGTTCTAATATTATCAAGATTGGAACAGAAAAGTTTATAAAAGAAAACACTTCGTTAAGACCTATATGTGCTGAGATTAGAGTTGACAATATTATATCTATAAAGGCTTTCCAAGAGGCAGGGTATAAGGGAAATCATATGGTTTTGATGTATAAAAATGAGTAAGATTATCAAAATAGGCAATCGTTTAATTGGGAATGGGCATCCCCCATTTATAATTGCCGAGATGTCGGGAAACCATAACAGTTCTCTTGAAAGGGCTTTGGCGATTGTTGAGGCGGCGGCAAAAAGCGGTGCTCATGCGCTTAAGCTTCAGACCTACACGGCTGACACCATGACCCTGGATATTAAGGAAGGAGAGTTCTTTATCAATGACCCAAAGAGCCTATGGAAAGGTAGTTCGCTCTACGACCTTTATAAAACGGCATATACTCCTTGGGAGTGGCATGAAGCTATATTCAAAAAATGCAGGGAGCTTGGTATTATATGTTTTAGCACGCCTTTCGATGAAACAGCAGTGGATTTTCTTGAGAGTCTTGATGCTCCTGCATATAAAATTGCTTCTTTTGAAAATAATCACTTGCCATTAATCAGGAAGGCAGCATCAACAGGAAAGCCTCTTATAATATCAACTGGAATGGCGACCATTGCAGAACTTGACGAAGTGGTAAGAACAGCAAGGGAAGCTGGCTGCAAAGACATTGTCATGCTTAAGTGCACGAGCACCTATCCAGCAACACCTGACGGCACGAATTTGTTGACTATCCCCCATCTAAAGGAGCTTTTTAATGTTGAAGTCGGTCTATCAGACCATACTATTGGAATAGGTGTCGCTGTTGCAAGTGTAGCATTAGGTGCAACAATGATCGAAAAGCACTTTACATTATCCCGTGCTGATGGTGGTGTTGATTCTGCTTTTTCCATGGAGCCTGATGAAATGAAAATGCTCGTTGAAGAGACATATAAGGCATGGCAGGCACTTGGAGGAGTTAATTACGGCCCCACTGAAAAAGAAAAGGCATCCATCAGGTTCAGGCGCTCAGTTTACGCAGTGAAGGATATAAAAAAAGGCGAGGCTTTTACGCCTGAAAATATACGCATAATCCGTCCCGGAGGCGGGCTGCCTCCGAAATATCATGATGTGCTTCTCGGCAAGAAGGCATCCTGTGATATTAAAAGAGGCACACCAATCGGTTGGGGAATGGCAGGATAAAACTATGAATGAGAATATTTTTAAAATAGCATCACCAAAAAGCATTGCTATTGCAGATAAAGTGTTGTGCATTAAAAAAGAGGAAAAATCATAATAAAAAGTATAGCATCATCGTGAAATGGAGCAAGGGCCTGCGCAGATGTTTTAGGCTGCTCTAAAGATGCCCCGTCCCTTATGGTGGGGAAGTTCACTATACCGAGAGGCACAAAATGAAAGCTATCAAGAAGCAAATCGTAGAGAAAGGCGAACACTTGGCGTCGACTAAATCATGGGACGTTGTTTTTGACGAAAATAGCCTGGTTATAGAGCTTGACAGCAATAGGACTTTGATTATTGAGGGCGAGATGTATTACTGCAGATTTCCTGACGGCAAGATCCGCCTTATGAAGAACGTGAAGTCTAACGTAGGTCTAATCAAAAAATTATGCTCCGAAGACTGCTCGAATATCTCCAGCTCTATAGAGGGAGCGTATGTCGCGGCTGTCCTTGATAAGAAAAAAGACAGCGTCATGGTGACAGGCGATGCTTTCGCCCGCGTTAACATATTCTATCATAAGGATAATGACAACTGCATTGCATCTACAAACATTGCTGATATTCTTTCTCAGGTTAAGGACGTCAGGTACCAGCAGGAAGCGCTCTACTGCATTTTGATTCTCGGATATCCTCCGGCAAAACACACGCCATATGAGGAAGTCCGCCGTTTGGCACATTCGGAGCAGCTGTTATTCAAGGATGGAAAGAAAACAATAATCCATCCAAAAATTAACGAAATAAAGATTCGCCCAATGGCAGAGAAAGACCATAAGACATATGCAAAAATATTTGAAAATGCAATACTTTCCCGCACGAGCAATATCGAGAACTGGGTCCTGATTTCAGGCGGCTGGGATTCCACTATAATGCTTGCCACAATTTGCAAGCATTTGGACAAAAGCAAGATTAAACCAATTGTTGCGCGTCTTCTTTTGCCAAACGGTAAATGCTATAATCCTTATGAGGTCTCAAAAGCTCAGAAGATAGCTTCCCGCTATGGTCTAAAATGCGAAGTGGCTGATGCATGGCTTGGCAGTGAAAACACCTATGATCATATTTCCGGCATTTCATCGAATTTGCGTTCAAATATACTTTTCGACTGGATGCCTGGCTTTTATGCAATGGCTGAAATAATAAAAAAGAAGGGTAAAAAAGGCGCAGCAGTTTTTTACGGCGGATTTTCAGATGCGCTTCACAATTTTGGATTTTCCCAGTTTTCTTCTCTGCCCTACATCTCATATGACTTCCGCGAGTACAGCGACAAGATGAGAAATTATCTCTACTCGCCGTCATTTCTGAAGAAGGTGTTAAATTCTTCCCATGAAAAAGATTTCATTTTCAAATTGTTCTGGTGGCATGCCAACACAGAGCGTGATCTCGTGAAAAACAGCGACCGCAAGGATGCTGTATTAAATTATCTTTTGTCCTTCATAATCTCTGATTTCAGAATTCCTTTTGCGCGGATTGCAAGAGAAACAATTTTCAATGAAGAGGCAAGGGCGTCGTTCAAAAAATGGCTGCATGAGAATTATTTCAAAGAAGTAGCGGAAAAGATAAAACCGGAGAATATGTATTTCTATCTGATACAACTCTATAAGTATTTTCATTTGCAGGGCTCGCAGTACAGGGTGATTCAGAGCAGTTTTGAAGGCAGCAGTTTTCACCCGCGTCTGCCCTTTTTAGACATGCAATTGGGAGAATTCCTTGCTCAAATGCCTGAGAACTGGGGAAGAGGACTTGAATGGAGTCAGATCAAGTATCCGCTAAAGCAATATGCAGGCAGGTCTTTGGATATACCAGTGGATATTATAGAATCGGACTTTCATTCTTATATCGACGAAAAAGAGGATGAGGAACGCTTGATAGATTGGAAGGCAGAGATGGTTAACACATCATCTCTGGGATTACGCTGGAGAGACCCAGCAAAACAGCAGGTAGTGGATAAAATATTTGATAAAAAGCGGGCCGATATAGAATTAATTAAGAAGATGCTTTCAAACTCCTGCGATTCTTCAACATCTAAGCTTCATCTCAATTTAGTTACTTTGTTAAGTGTCGGACTGGAATAAACCGGGAAAAATATGATCGAAAACAAAAGATTGGAAGGACAGAAGATCTATTTAAGGCCCCTTAGCGCAGATGGAGACCTGACTAACTATTTTAAAGGCATCAACGATAGAGAGTTGACAAAATATCTTGAAGCAGGAAAAAGACGGCATACAGTAAAGGACTTGCAGGATTATATCAACAGAATGAACACAAGTGAAAATCATAGACTATTCGGCATCTTTTTAAACAAGACACATAAGCATATAGGAAATATAACCCTTGAT
>DOHC01000226.1 GCA_003535475.1 Nitrospiraceae bacterium | reverse complement strand
TGAGGCAGAGGCTCTGGAAGAAGTAATCCCGGAGTTTTACGACATAGCATTAAAAGAAGCTGATATCGTGCCTGTTACAAGGCCTGCAATTGAGGGAGGGGTAAACTTCGAGCGCAATAATCCGCTTTCGCTGTCTTTCACCCTTGAGATAAGGCCGAAGATTGAAAACCTGCAATACGAAGGCATTAAAACAAAAGATATACCTGTAATTGTCTCTGACGAAGATGTTGACAATGCATTAAAAAGGCTTCAAGAAGGCAAAGCCGCCTATGAGATTGCCGACAAAGAGATAGAGACTGGAGATTTATTAACCATTGACCATGAAATGAAATACGACGACCAGACAACCACTGCAAAAGACCAGGTTTTTATGGTAGGTTTCACAGGCCTGCCAAAGGAGATATCAGAGAGCCTCATAGGCAAAAAAGCCGGCGACATCGTTGAGGTCGAGGCGCAATTTCCTCAGGATTTCCACGCAAAGGCAATTGCAGGGAAAAAGGTACTGATAAAAAATACGGTCAAGGCAGTAAAGAAAAAAATCCTTCCTGCCATAGACAACGAACTCGCAAAAGACCTCGGGCTTGAAGACCTCGATGCGCTGAAGGCAGGCGCAAAGGAAGAGATTGAAAAGGCAAAAAAAGAACAGACACAAAAAATACAGAAAGATGCGATACTTGAATCCCTGACAAGTTCGCATAATTTTGATATCCCTGAATCAATGCTTGAAAAGGAGCTTGCAGCAATGGTTTATGAGGCAAAGACATTAAACAAATCCGACAAGGATGAGGTTGCGCTCCGCGAAGAATTGAAGCCCGATGCAATAAAAAATGTGAGGGCAATGATCCTTCTCTCTGTTATCGGAGAAAAGGAAGGAGTAAACGTAACAGACGAGGAACTTAAAGAAAAGATACTTGAACTTGCACAGCAGCTTTCTATGGCTCCTGAATCCATTATAAAGATATACTCTCAGAGAGACGGTTCGCTGGAAGGACTCAGAAATAACATACATGAACAAAAAGTCTTAGACCTCCTGCTTTCAAGGGCAGTTATAGAGAAAGGAGAATAATGTGAGCATAATCCCATTTGTAATTGAGCAGACAGGAAGAACAGAACGGGTTTACGATATCTACTCAAGGCTTCTTAAGGACAGGATAATTTTCCTTGGAACGGCAATTGATGACAGCGTTGCAAATGCGGTGATAGCGCAGCTTCTCTTTCTTCAGTCTGATGACCCGGATAAAGATATTCACATCTATGTTAATTCTCCCGGCGGCATTGTATCCTCAGGCCTTGCAATCTACGATACAATGCAGTATGTGAAACCTGATATTGCAACTTACTGCATCGGACAGGCATCAAGCATGGGGGCGCTTCTGCTTACAGCAGGCGCCAAAGGCAAGAGGTTTGCGCTTCCTCATTCAAGGATCATGCTTCATCAGCCCATGGGAGGATTTCACGGACAGGCAACAGATGTTGAAATACATGCAAGGGAAATCTTAAAGATGAAAGACACCCTTAACAGGATACTCACCGCTCATACAGAACAGCCTCTGGAAAAAATACAAACTGACACAGATAGGGATTTCTTCATGTCAGGAGCCGAGGCAAAAGAATACGGACTTGTTGATGAGGTTATACATACAATAAAAAGCAAGTGAAAAGTTAGAAGTTAAAAGTGAAAAACGATAAACTTCTGAAACTTTCAACTTTTAATTCTTAACTGTTAACTTTTTTATTTGGAGGTTTGATGCCTAAAAAAGATGAAGATATCCTGAAATGTTCATTCTGCGGCAAGGGACAGGATGAGGTAAAAAAACTTATTGCAGGCCCTGCTGTTTACATATGCAATGAATGCGTGGAACTCTGCAATGAGATAATGGCTGACGAGCTTTTTCCGACAGCAGAAACAGCCGTGCTTTCCAAACTGCCCGCGCCAAAAGAAATTTATCAGTTCCTTGATGATTACGTTATCGGACAGGAAAAGGCAAAAAAGATACTTTCAGTTGCAGTGCATAATCACTACAAGAGGATTTATCCCGTCAAAGTCGGAACAAAAACAGATGTTGAGCTGCAAAAAAGCAACATACTCCTGATAGGCCCCACAGGTACCGGAAAAACATTGTTCGCTCAGACGCTCGCAAGGTTTCTTGATGTGCCGTTTACAATGGCAGATGCAACAACACTCACAGAGGCAGGATACGTCGGAGAGGATGTTGAAAATATAATACTCAAACTTCTTCAGGCGGCAAACTATGACGTTGAAAGGGCACAGCGAGGGATAGTTTACATAGATGAGATTGACAAGATAAGCAGAAAATCAGAAAACCCCTCAATTACGCGCGATGTCTCCGGTGAGGGAGTGCAGCAGGCCCTGCTTAAAATAATTGAGGGCACAACAGCAAACATACCACCGCAGGGCGGAAGGAAACATCCGCAGCAGGAGTTTATACAGGTCAACACCTCGAACATACTCTTTATATGCGGCGGAGCATTTATCGGCCTTGAGGATGTAATCAAACAGCGGACTGGCAAAAAGACCGTAGGCTTTGGCGCTAAAGTTCTAAAAGCATCGGAAAGAAAAATCGGTGATGTCTTAAGCATTGCAGAGCCTGAAGACCTGATAAAGTACGGCATGATACCTGAATTTGTTGGAAGGCTTCCTGTTGTTGCAACCCTTGATGAGCTTGATGAGGCAGCACTCGTAAAGATACTCACAGAGCCTAAGAATGCCTTGATAAAACAGTATCAGAAACTGCTTTCTTTTGATAATGTGCGGCTGCGGTTCACAGACACGGCCCTAAGGGCAATAGCAAAAAAGGCAACAGAGAGAAAGACAGGAGCACGCGGCTTAAGGGCAATCCTTGAAGAGATAATGCTNNGATCACAAAAAGACATAAAAGAATGTCTTATAAATGAAGACACTATAACCAAAAAGGAAAAACCCATCCTTCTATACGAAAAACAGGCAGAGTCAGCATAAGAGAGAAAATAAAAGCGGGAAAAGATTTTCTGAGCAGGGCAATTATTGCTTTTATTTCCCGAATATCTCCTAAGGTTTTTTAAGCTCCCTTGCATTTCTCCTGCCTTTAAAAATATAATCTACAATGCTTTCCAAGATACTGAGCGCAAGCGTTGTGGGGATTGATGCGCATCCGGTTGATGTTGAGGTTGACATTGCATCAAGGGGGCTGCCACATTTCAATATGGTCGGGCTTCCTGACGCTGCCGTAAAAGAGAGCAGGGACAGGGTAAGGGCGTCTCTGAAAAACATCGGATTTAATTTCCCGTTAAAACAGATAACCGTTAACCTTGCGCCTGCTGATTTGAAAAAAGAGGGCTCATCATTTGACCTTCCCATCGCAATCGGAATAATAACAGCAGAGGGCATCCTTGAGATGAATTCAATACAGGGCTATCTCTTTACAGGAGAGCTGTCGCTTGACGGAAAGATAAAACCTGTGCGCGGCGCTCTCTCAATGGCTATAACTGCAAAAAGCCTCGGACTGAAAGGAGTGATACTTCCTGAGGAAAATGCATCAGAGGCGGCGGTTGTAAAAGGCGTGTCTGTATTCGGGATGAACAGCCTTCCTGAAGTTATAGATTTTCTGAAAAACGGCACCTCTGAAAAAATATTCACCCTTGACCTTGATAAAACAATCGAAGAATATTCTCTTTATGAAGATGATTTTTCTGAAGTCAAGGGGCAGGAACATGCAAAGAGGGCGCTGGAGGTCGCCGCAGCAGGAGGCCACAATGTTTTAATGATAGGGCCTCCGGGCTCTGGAAAGACAATGCTTTCAAAAAGGCTTCCCACGATACTTCCAAAGATGACCTTTGACGAGGCATTGGAGGCAACAAAAATCCACAGTGTTGCAGGCTTGCTGAAAACAGGACAGCCTTTGCTTGCAACGAGAACTTTTAGGTCGCCGCATCACACAATTTCAGATGTTGCGCTGATCGGGGGCGGCACTATCCCAAAACCAGGCGAGGTCAGCCTTGCGCATAACGGAGTTTTATTTTTGGATGAGCTTCCTGAATT
>DOHC01000283.1 GCA_003535475.1 Nitrospiraceae bacterium | reverse complement strand
TATGATGAGGAGCAAAATAATTTTCTTCATCGTCCTACTATCACGACTTCTTCAAGTTTTGTGCTGTCCTGAAACGGCGTAACCTCTATGTTCTGGAAAAGGCCCGCGCTTTTTTTTGCAGTTCCGGTTACAGCTCCGACAGGTATGCCGGGAGGGAAAAGAGAGTCAAGCCCTGATGTAAGCGCCATTTCGTTTTCTTTCACTTCGTATTCGTGAGAAACGTATTTCAGCATACATGTTTTTGAACCTGTTCCTGAGATTATTCCTTCAGTTCTGCTTTCCTGAAGCCTTATTGCCGCCGAGAAATTCACATCATTGAGCAGAAGGACATATGAGTAAGAGTTCAATGCGGAAAAAACCTTGCCTACAAGCCCTTTGCCGGTTATCACTGTCATATCCTTTTCTACGCCGTCATGCAGGCCTTTATTTATTACAAGCGTGTTTGTCCACTGGTCATTGCCTCTGGAGATAACCCGTGCAGCAGTGACGTATTTCTTTTCTTTTTCTTTCAGGGCCAGCAGTTCTCCGAGTCTTGCATTCTCAAGAATTGCCTCCTTGTATTTATGCTGCTCCATAAGCAGATTATCAAGCTCCAGCTTCAATCTCCTGTTTTCTTCATCGCGCAGTTGTATTTTTTTTAAGGCTCCTTTTATTTTTGAACAGACAGAATTAACGGCATCATTCGCAATATTGACAGGGTAGTTTATAAGGTGCAGGGGATTGGAAAATCCCCTGTTAATCTGGTATGTCATAAGAATGAATGACACAATGATAAGAGAAAAAAAAAGCAACAACCTCTTCTTGGGCATTAATTAATAAATATCTTCCTTAGAAGTTCGAAATCGTCAAGCATCTTTCCGACTCCTCTCACTACTGCAGTCAGAGGGTCATCTGCCACTATTACAGGAAGTCCGGTCTCTTCTCTTATATATGTATCAAGCCCCTTTAAGAGCGCTCCGCCGCCGGCAAGCACGATCCCGCGGTCAACGAGGTCTGCTGCAAGTTCAGGCGGCGTGTTCTCAAGGGTGACTTTTATTGTGTCAAGAATTGTATTTACAGGTTCGCTCAGGATTTCCCGTATTTCATCCTCGTTTATGGTTATGGTTTTCGGAATACCTGATATAAGGTCTCTTCCTTTTATCTCCATCTCAGAGTGGCCGTCTCCGTCTGAAGGGTATGCGGACCCTATCTCTATCTTTATCTGCTCTGCAGTCCTGTCTCCTATCATGAGGCTGTAACGGCGTTTCATATAAGCGATGATTTCTTCATCCATCTTATCTCCGCCTACCCTTACAGCCTTGCTGTATACGATACCGTCAAGCGAGATGACAGCTATATCAGTGGTGCCTCCTCCGATGTCAACAATCATATTTCCTGACGGCTCCCCTACAGGCAGCCCAACACCGACTGCTGCAGCCATCGGCTCTTCAATCAGATAGACTTCCCGCGCGCCTGATGCCTGCGCCGCATCTTTTACAGCGCGTTGCTCAACCTGTGTTATCCCTGATGGAACCCCTATGATTATCCTTGGTGATACAAAACTGCGTCTGTTATGCACCTTTGCAATGAAATACTTGAGCATCTCGCCGGTGGCGTCAAAGTCTGCTATAACTCCATCCTTCATCGGTCGTATGGCCATTATATTCACAGGCGTTTTTCCCAGCATCTTTTTGGCTTCGGCGCCGACTGCAATAGTTTTCTTAGTGTCCTTCCTTATAACAACGACGGAGGGTTCATCGCATACAATCCCTTTGCCTTTAACAAATACGAGAGTATTTGCAGTGCCAAGGTCTATAGCAAGATCGTTTGAAAACCAGCCAAGAATACTGTTTAAGAACATTTCTTCTCTCCTTCTGTATTGTAACTTTTAATTTCTTCTACGACAGTTGTCCTGGCAATCTCATCGCCAAGCCTCATTCCTTCTTTACTCCCGAGAAGCATTACGAACTCAAACCCCACTACAAGCAGCGTAATAACCCATCCGATTAATGGGATTTTCCATAGCGCTGCGCCGATACACAGCACAAGATTCCTCAATATTGACTCTCTGACTGAACACGCCTTACCGGATGCAATGGAAACAACCTTTAATCCTGTAAGCTGTTTCCCGATACTCTTGCCATTAAAAAGCCCGTCACTGATTAACAGATAAGCAAGTCCGGCAAAAAATCCTGCCCTGGGTATCATCTCTGCTGCAGCAGCGACAATTATAAGGTCAATCGTCTTTGCAACACTTCTGAGAGGCAGGCTTGCTCTTTTGGATTCTTCCCACATCTAAGATGTTAACAAAAAATGGTTCATTTTTCAATTATAATTAACTATAGATGGTTAAGCTTGAACAGGAACTCAAACATGCGGGAAAAAACAAAATTTCAAAGATGCGGATTTTCTTCGCGCTCCTGTCTGTTTTTTGTGTGGCTGCCGGCATAATTATAGGTTTCATCTACTGGATGCTGTCCGAACTTCCACAGATAAAGGCACTTGAAGAATATAAGCCGATAGAATCTTCCCGTGTTTATTCCTCCGAGGGGGAATTGCTGGCAGAGTTATATCTTGAAAGAAGGACGTTAATTCCCCATTACAGAATACCGGAGCATGTCAAAAAGGCATTTGTAGCTATTGAGGACATTAGATTTTATAAGCATCACGGCGTTGACGCTGTAGGGATTGCACGGGCGCTCTATTATGATATTAAGGCAGGCAGTATTGTTCAGGGCGGAAGCACGATAACCCAGCAGCTTGCGAAAATGCTTTTTCTTAAGCCTGACAGGAGCATAAAAAGAAAGATCAGGGAGGCAGTAATTTCCATACAGATAGAAAAGCGGTATACAAAAGACGAAATACTCGGATTGTATCTGAA
This sequence comes from Nitrospiraceae bacterium, assembly GCA_003535475.1. Classification (GTDB taxonomy): domain Bacteria; phylum Nitrospirota; class Thermodesulfovibrionia; order Thermodesulfovibrionales; family UBA1546; genus UBA1546. The sequence goes on along the minus strand of DOHC01000283.1, from coordinate 2,705 downwards.
TCAGGCTTATTTCGGAACGCGGGCTTACGGCATTGAGGCGGCTTCACAGACATATTTCGGGAAATCAACAGATGAGCTTAATATAGCAGAAGCGGCGCTGCTTGCATCTCTGCCCAAAGCCCCGTCCCAGTATTCTCCTTTTAAACATCCTCAGAAAGCCAAAGAAAGAAGAAGACTGGTTCTGAAAGAAATGCTTAAGAATAAATTTATAACAGAGACTCAGGTTAAGGAGGCTGATAGTATTCCCCTGCCTGCAACCCCCAATTTCAGGAAGTACAGCGCTCCGTATTTTATAGAAGCCATCAGGCAGGAACTTGAGAATAAATACGGAGACGAGTTGTACACTTCAGGATACAGGATATATACCACTCTCAGCGCGGGCATGCAGAAGGCTGCAGAGGACGCGGTTAAAAAGGGACTTTCCTCTATAGGAAAAAGGGCAGGGACAGGTGTAGAGGCAGCGCTTGTTGCCATAGACATTAAAACAGGCCATATAAAGGCAATGGTCGGAGGCTCTGATTTCTGGAAAAATCAGTTTAACAGGGCAACTCATGCGCTAAGACAGCCGGGCTCTGCATTTAAGCCGCTTGTTTATACTGCTGCAATTGAAAAAGGTATGACGTCGCAGGATAAAATAGATGATTCTCCTATTTTTTTGAAGGGGTCAAAACCCGGGGAACTATGGTCTCCAAAAAATTATGACGGCAATTATCATGGAAGCGTTACACTTAAGACTGCTCTTGCACAGTCTTTGAATGCCGCTACTGTAAGGCTTGCAGATAAACTTGGGATAAAAAACGTTATTGAGATGGCAGAGAGGCTCGGCATAAAGAGTGAACTTCAGCCTTATACATCTCTTGCGATTGGGGCTTCTGATGTGACTTTGCTTGAGATGGTTTCAGCATACTCGGCGTTTGCTTACGGCAAAAGAGTGAAACCTGTTTTGTATGAAAAGATACTCGGCAGGGATGGAAGAATCGTAGAGGAAACACAGTCAGCAGCAGAAGACCTGCTTTCAGAAAAGACCGTAGAAGAGATGAAGGTTCTTCTCAGGGCTGTTGTTGAAGAGGGGACTGCACAAAGCGCAAAGGAACTAAAGAGACATGTTTACGGCAAGACAGGAACGACAAACAATTATACGGATGCATGGTTCATTGGTTTTGATGACAGGCTTGCGGTTGGCGTATGGGTCGGAAGGGATAACCACAAGCCAATCGGCAAAAAAGAGGCCGGTTCAAGGGCAGCCCTGCCGATATGGATTGAGTTTATGAAAAAAGCGCCTCTACAAATTCCTCAGGAACAAAATCCCTGAGGTCGTCAATCCCTTCTCCGATTCCTATAAGCCTTACTGGTATGCCGAGCTCTTTTTTTATCGCAAATACGATTCCGCCTTTTGCAGTGCCGTCAAGTTTAGTGAGCGCAATGCCTGTAACGCCGACTGCTTCGTTGAAAATCTGCGCCTGCCTTAGCGCATTCTGTCCTGTGGTTGCATCAACAACAAGCAGTACTTCCTGAGGCGCATGAGGCAGCGTCTTCTGCACAACACGTTTAACCTTCTTCAATTCCTCCATCAAAGGACTTTTTGTATGAAGCCTGCCTGCCGTGTCAATAATAACAATGTCAATCTTCTTATTCTTTGCAGACTCTATCGCATCATACGCAACAGCAGCAGGGTCAGAACCGCTCTGGTGCTTGACAATAGAAGAACCTGACCTTTCAGCCCATATCTCAAGCTGTTCTATTGCAGCAGCCCTAAAGGTGTCAGATGCAGCAAGTAAAACTGAATGGCCTTCTGACCTGAATCTGCTTGCAAGTTTGCCGATAGTCGTAGTCTTGCCCACCCCGTTAACGCCGATTGTGAGGATAACAAACGGCTTCTCCCCGAACAGGACAACAGGCAAGGAGGAGCCAAGCAGAGAAATCATTTCCTTCTTTAAAAACTCTTTTGCTGAAGCGCTGTCCCTGATCTCGCCTTTTTTAATCTTATCTTTCAAAAAATTGACAATTTCTGCCGCAGCATGCACTCCGATGTCGGATGTTATAAGTATTTCTTCAAGTTCATTGACAACTTCTTCGTCAATCTTCCCCTGCATAAAAACAGATTCAACTTTTTCAATAAAGCCCTTTCTTGTTTTCGCGAGCCCTTCTTTTAATCTGTCAAATAAACCCATCAACCCTCCCTGAAAGCCGGCAATATAAATATCAGCTTCATTTGAAATTGTAAATTTTTTACCGGTGATTAATCAATCTATCTGCTCAAAAAAGCAGGCATATTGAGTGAAAAAGTTTTAAGGCGACACCTTGAAGTATTGGCAAACACACATTCCAAATCTAATGTAACCGAAGACTTTAGTCTGAGGTTCAAATCACATTTAATTTTTTCAAATAAGCGTTAGATATCTGCCTAAAATATTCTGTCGCGTTTTAAAACTTTTTCACTCAATATGCCTGCTTAGTTTATCATGAGTTATAATACACCATGAACTTCTATAAATTCATAATCGCACGGCTTAACGGCAGGGATATTGAAAAAGACTTTGATTATTATCTCGGGCTTGTAAAAAAAGGCATTGCAGGGTTCATTGTTTTCGGAGGAGAGCTGAACACGGTAAGGCAGGGGATAAGTAAACTTCAGAGGGAAGCTAATGGAAGTTTAATCATTGCCTCTGACCTTGAGCAGGGATTAGGACAGCAGCTTGAGGGAG
>DOHC01000007.1 GCA_003535475.1 Nitrospiraceae bacterium | reverse complement strand
TTTCTTTCGATTTTAGAAAGCTGTTCAGAAAAATAAATGAGAGTGAAAACTTTGTTATACTCCCGCTTGATTATCCTGTTCTCAAAGAGATGATTGACCTGAAAGACATTCCTGAACTGCATGACAAGATAATCGTTTCAACTGCAAGATTTCTCAATCTTCCCATAATCACCAAAGATGAAACTCTTCGGAATCTTCCCCATCTGAAAACTATTTGGTAATTCCTTCCCGCCCTCATCACTTTTCGCTCTTGTACGGTTTTGGGGGAATTGATAGAAGCGTTGTCCTTTCTACGTTAATCTAAATGCATATCTGCAAGTCTGGCCCGCGCTATTTTTGTTGTTGATTAGAATTAATGGGATGCGTCCCTCTCGGCGATGATTATAATGCATTTTGATACGCACAGAACGACGAAGCTCAGGGGGAATGCCGAAGGCTCCCGGAGTCCCTTGGAGCGCAATGTTAAATTCACAATGTTATTTCAAATCCTATTATTATTTCGTCCGGGTACGTTTTCTTGAGGCTATTCCTGAGCTTATCTGCAACCTGCGTCAGACTCACGACCGTGTTATCGACATGATTTATTGCCTGTTCCGTTGCTTGCTGTATGGTGATATAAAGACGATTGCCAAGAGCTTTCTCTATTTCGGCAAGACTATAGTCACCACCTTCAACTATCCTGGCGCGCTCAAGTAATGGTTGAATCTCATCTCTGTGAAGACGTGATCTCTCATTGATTGCATTCAAGGCAGCCCGATAACGGGCCTCCTCAGTTACTAACTTTCCTAATATGTTTCTCTCGTCGGTTTCTAATAAAAAATAAAGCGAGTCAATATTTAGTTTTATCTCATCGTCGATCAAATGAAGGGTTGGTCGCATTTGAAGAAAGCGAGCTAGACGATCACGCGCTGGATCGATGATTTGTCTTTGAATATTCCTTAATGTAGTTGTCATTCGCATCATGTTAAATATTACGCTGTTTCCATTAACTACATTGCGTTTCTTGATATCTTCTTTTTCCTTATCTTTTTGGAATTGAAAAGCGTACCTTGCGCCATAAAAGGCTGCAACCAGTGTGGCTAAAGCTGGAACATATGATGTGAGGAAAACGTCCCAATGCCTCCCTTGCACAATCCAGCCAGCACCGACACCGAAAATGAAAGGGATCCCGAATGTAATGATTCTATTTATTTTATTATCTCTCATTTCAATTTAAGAATTACTATACGAACTATCGTATTTTCCGAAAACTGTCTAAACTATAGCATATCTAAAAGATTCTTTTAAACAGAAAAGTCTAATAAAATCAATTATGGAATAGTCCAATAATTTCGTATTTTGCGGTAATNNGCACTTCATTATTGAACTGGCTAACGGAAAATCCTATAAAATCAGTTGATAGTAGTGCGGTAATTTCGTATTTTGCGGTAATATGGATTAAAAAGCGAAAGGTCGTAAAATATGGGGAATTAGCCATTCCTACCATCCAATCCCTTTTTTCTTCAAGAAATACCGAGCAGCTTTCTTGCCTAATTTTGCAGCTATTTTAAAATCTTCTATAAGCTGCTGATGGTTGCCTAATTTATCGTAAGCACCCCCACGATAGAAGTAAGCATCAGCAAGCTGAGGGTTTAATTCAATTGCATTGGTAAAGTCACTTATTGCCTCTTGATACTTGCCTAATTCGCTATAGGCAACCCCACGTTTATAGTAAGCCCCAGCAAACTGAGGGTTTAATTGGATTGTTTTATTATAGTCATTTATTGCCTGTTGATAGTTACCTGATTCAACGTAAGCAAGCCCACGACCGGCGTAAGCCTCAGCATCCTGAGGGTTTAATTCGATTGCCTTGTTGAAGGCATTTAAGGCATCTTTGTACTTGCCTAAGATTACTGCTTCATATCCCCTCTGAGCCCAATCAGTTGCACTTAACCCTTTTACAGCTTCATTATATTGCTTAATCTTCTTTTCGTCTGCTTTATGTGCAGGCTTCTTGGTATCCGCCTTTGCTATTTCCAGTTCCTTCTTTAATCTCTCAATCTCCTTTGAAAACTCCGCTGCTTTTTTTCTTATGTCCTCCAATTCCTTTGACTTCTGCTTGTCATTAACAATGTTTTGAAGAGATTTAATCACTTCTGCCGGGTCTGCTGAAACTTTTGCCTTGAGATAATAAGTCTTGCCGTCCCATTTTTCATCAACAACCTCTGCGCTGACAACACCCGCTGAATAAGTCGTAATCTGGTCTTTGGTCAGCTTGAAGTTCTTAACCTCTGTTTCGCTTATAAGATATGTTCCGAGTTCTTCAAGAAGCAGTCTTTTGACCTGTTCAAGAGCAATGGTTCGGCTGGAGACCTTGCTGTCTAAATCGCTTGCATTGTAATTGTATTCCTTAACAAATGTGACCTTTTCCGCAAAAGCCGTGGCTGTTAAAAACAGGAAGGCAATAGATACAAGAGCAAAAAACCTGATAAATTGTTTCACCTGAAAATACCTCTTTCCCGTCATTCCCGCAGTCCTTAAGCGGGAATCCAGTGTTTTCAAAAGCGTCTGGATCCCCCGGTCAAGCCGGAGGATGACAAAACCTGAGTTTATGCGCAGACACTAATTACCTTTTAAACTTGTCCCATTATACCACATGGGTTTTAAGGAGTGATGTGAAAATTACCACACGGCGCCTTTAGCGAGATTGCCTCGATTTATTCGCAATGGCAAAAAGGGATTATCTGACAGCATGAAGGAAGGAGATAGAGGCGTTGCTTAGTTGATTTTTCTGTTCTATCTGCCTGAAAACAAAGGATTTTTACTCCTTGACCAAAACATAAAATAGAGTTAGCATATAAATAGAAAGAGGGCTTGCGGTACCTTGGACGGGTTAAACCAAAGGACTAAGCCGCTGAGTAGGGGAGCGAAGTATAGATTGCGGTGTGCATGACTCCGAAAGGAGGAAGCCTAAAGCGTCTATCAGAGCACCCACTTGAAAAGAGCTTATTGGCTTCCTGATCTGGGGCATCGCAATGAATATTCGGGAGCCATGCGGAGGTATTGGTCATCCTGCAAAACGGCGTTGTAAAGCTGAATTAGCCGACATCAGGGTTGTCCAAGGAAGTTGACCTTTTGTATGGCTCTTTAATTTACCGGTTACAGTCTTCAGCCCTTACATTCCGGACTTCTTAGAATCAAAATCATCCATAACCTTAACAAGTTTTCTCCAGTCGTATGACTGAAGATTAAAAGCCTGCGCATGGATGAGATTGTTTTCTATGAAATGGATTTTGTCATTCTCATCAGTAATGCCATAGAACGGCAGTGTTGCCATAAAAGCCCTGTAGGAATCAAGCAGCATTGAAAGCCATGGGAATCTTGACTCTTCATCTGGAAAATGCAAACGTCTTGAAAGATTTTCACTGGGCTTTTTCATAATGATATATCTGCGGATTTTGCAATTCTGGAAGTATTTTATTTTTTAAACATCCGGTTCTTCACACTGTCAAGATACTTTATGAAAACCTCAGGCTCTATCTTATCGGGAAAACACATCCTGCCTGCCTCAGGGTTTTTTATTACATTGCCCTCATAATCGAGGAAAAGGAGCAGACAGTCACTTTTATAATCATATTTTTCTCCAAGTGCTTTTTCTTCAGATGTCAGTTTTTTTGAAAGGTCTATTAAAATCGGCACAAAATCAGAATTTATCTTTCTGACAATCTCGTCCTTGCTGTAAACGTTTTTTTGGAGGAAGTCACATCTTGGGCAGCCCTTTGCAACAGCAAAATCAACAAGCATGGGCTTTTTCTCAGCCCTTGCCTTCTCCATGCCTTCATTAAGAGAGAACCACTTGACCTTCCCTGCGTATCTCTCCTCTGCCCATACATTAACAGACAGGATTAGGAAAATGGTTATGAGTATTTTCGTTTTCATTATTACTCTAATATACCATTACGTATACCATTACGCAAGGCAGGCTCTTTACGCCTCTGGCTTTAACTGCGGAAAAAGAATTACATCCCTTATTGACTGTGAATTCGTAAGCAGCATTACAAGCCTGTCAATTCCTATGCCCTCGCCTGCTGCCGGAGGCATTCCGTGTTCAAGGGCCTTGATGAAATCTTCGTCCATCCACATGGTCTCCTCATCTCCCTTTTCCTTTGCCTCGACCTGCCTCTGGAATCTCTCCCTCTGGTCCATAGGGTCGTTAAGTTCTGAGAATGCATTGGCAATCTCCCTCGCTGCAACAAAGAGTTCAAACCTCTCCACAAGCTCCGGACTGTCTTTTTTCCTCTTAGCCAGCGGCGAGAGTTCAACAGGATAATCAATTATGAATGTCGGCTGTGTGAGATACGGCTCAA
>DOHC01000207.1 GCA_003535475.1 Nitrospiraceae bacterium | reverse complement strand
ATCGTAGGCATAGGCGATGACACGGCAGTAATAAAACCGCCGGGCAAGAATTTATTGGCAACCACTGATATGATGGTTGAAGGCATTCACTTTGACCTGAACCTTATAACACCCTATCAGCTTGGATTTAAACTCGTCTCTGTGAATGTAAGCGACATATATGCCATGGGTGGAAGGCCTCAATACCTTCTGCTTGATATGGCATTGAACAAAAACACAGAGCAGGCATTTGTTAACAGATTTTTTGACGGCATACGCTGTGCAATGAAATTATACGGCGTCTCTCTTATCGGCGGAGACATTTCTTCCTCAAGGAAAGATATAGTCATTGCAGCAACGCTCATAGGCGATGCGAAAAAGCATATAAAACGCTCAGGCGCAAAACCCGGGGACAGGATATACGTAACAGGAAATCTCGGAGATTCGGCATGCGGGCTGGAGATACTTAAAAGGCTGACCCCTNNCTTAACTCTCAACTCTCAACTCTTAACTCTTAACTGGAGCATGGCGAAGCCATTGCTCAGAAGGCATCTCATGCCTGAGGCAAGAAATCCTGAAAAATTTATCAGATATGCAACATCCATGATTGACTTAAGCGACGGGCTCTTTATTGACCTGTCGAGGCTCTGCGATGAAAGCAGAGTCGGCGCAAAGATATTCATGGAGCGCATCCCTGTTTCCAGCAGGATGAGAACTGCGTCTTCCCTGCTTGGACTGGACGCCATGAAACTTGCCTGTTCAGGTGGAGAGGACTATGAACTGCTTTTTACGGAGCCGGCAAATACAGTTATCAGTCATCAGTTATCAGTCATCAGTAAAAACAATAAACGGTCAAATTTGAAGGTGACTTGCATAGGTGAAATCGCAAAAAAAGACAGAATTCTGGTTGATGCAAAAGGCAAAGAAATTCCTTTGAAGGCAATGGGATACCAGCACTTTACTTCAAGTGGCTCAGCATACCGTGAGCCGGTTAAGCTGTAGAGAGCGTGTCGAGCTATGGAATTCAAAGATAGACTCAGAAACATTTTAGCCATCAAGGATTCTCCTCACAGACTGGCAGTTGCCTTTGCCGCTGGTGTTTTCATAGGCATGTCTCCTCTGTTCGGACTTCATACAATACTCGGACTCATAGCGGCATGGGTTTTCGGACTTAACAGGATTGTCACAATCACAGGAGTATATATAACAAACCCATGGACTATCGTCCCTATCTATACTTTCAGCACTTATATCGGCGCAAAATGCCTTGGCATAAAACAGATACTTTCGGAAATAGACTGGGCGCATATCACCTTCAGCAGCTTTGCGCATGAATTAGAGCCGCTGCTGATGCCTTTTGTCTTTGGCTCACTTTTGATTGGTTTCATCTCGGCTGTTATCAGCTATTTTATTATTTATCATGTGGTGGAAAAGGCACGCTCCAATGTCAAATAAGTTTGCCCTTATAAGCCTGGGATGTCCGAAAAACCTTGTTGACTCTGATAATCTTACGGAGAAACTCATCAACAGCGGATTATCATGCGTTGATAATTCTGAAAATGCGGACATGCTCCTCATCAATACATGCGGTTTTATACAAGACGCGAAAAAAGAATCAATTGAAGAAATACTTAAACTCTGCAAGATAAAAAATAGTTCAAAAAAACTTATTGTCTTCGGATGTCTTGCAAAAAGATACAGGGACGAACTTCTAAAAGAAATTCCCGATATAGATGCTATATTCGGAGTCGGAGAAGAGGAAAAGATAGTTGAATACTGCAAAAGTTTGCCGATTCACCGATTCACACCTATTCACCGATTCACCCATTCACCTATTCACCGTGTCAGCAGCTATGCTTATTTAAAAATTGCGGAAGGCTGCAGCAGGGAATGCACATACTGCGTTATCCCCTCAATCAGAGGAGAATACAAAAGCATCACGCCTGATGAAATCCTGAAAAAGGCAGAGGGATATATAAATGCAGGGATAAAAGAGCTTATACTGATTACGCAGGATACCGCCTCCTACGGCAAAGACCTCAACGGTTATGGCATTGCGAATCTCCTTAAAGACCTCTGCTCAATAAGCGGTGATTTCCGGATAAGGCTCCTCTATGCTTATCCTGCGTCAATAAAAGAATCGCTCCTGAATGTAATTGCCGAAGAAGAAAAGATATGCAAGTACCTTGATATCCCGTTTCAACATTCTGAAGACAGAATTCTCAAGCTCATGAAAAGAGGAGGCAGCAGAAATGGATACCTGAACCTAATCAGAAAAATCAGGCACATTATACCTGATATTGCGCTCAGGACAACATTTATAGTGGGTTTTCCATCCGAGACAGAGGAGGAATTCAACTCGCTTATAAAATTCATGGAGAAAGCAGAATTTGACAGGCTTGGCGCCTTTAAATATTCAAAAGAAGAAGGCACGCCTGCCGCAAGGCTCAAAGGACATCTGACAGAGACAATAAAAAACAGAAGATTTGATACAATAATGAGGCATCAGGCAGATATATCCCTGAATAAAAACAGGGCATTAATAGGCAGAAGATTTAAGGCTGTAATTGACGAAAACAGCGAAGGGATAGCGGTAGGAAGGCTGTATTCCCATGCGCCTGAGATAGACGGAGTGGTGATAATGGAAAGTTCAAAGCCCCCCTTTGCTAAAGTGGGGATGGGGGAGATTAACTCGTCACTTCTAAAAATCGGTGATTTTGTGACTGTAGAGATTACAGATATCTATGATTATGACTTGAAGGGGATTATCGTAAGATGAGAAAGATTCCGTGGCTGCACATAGTTCTTTTTATTGCCACGTTTTTTTCCACTCTTTCAGTGGGCGCCCTCCAGACGCAAACAATAGAAAATATAATTAAAACTCCGTCAAAAATAATAGATGGACTGCCGTTTTCACTTGCCCTCATGCTTATACTTCTCTGTCATGAGTTATCGCATTATATTGCCTCCAGAAAGCACCACGTGAAGGCAACCCTGCCCTATTTCATTCCCGCGCCTACATTAATCGGAACACTCGGAGCATTTATAAAAATGAAATCTCCCATCACTACAAGAGAAGCGCTTATAGACATTGGCGCATCAGGCCCCATCGCAGGCTTTATAGTCTCACTTCTGGCAGTCATCATAGGGCTTCCACTTTCCAAGGTAATAGTTGCAAAAGGATTGGAAGGCAGCCTGGCTCTCGGAGACTCTCTGCTTTTCTCTCTGCTTTCGCGGTTAATTCTGGGCGAACTGCCGGAATCATACGATGTGCTTTTGCACCCTATTGCATTTGCAGGGTGGATAGGTTTCTTTGTCACAGCGTTAAATCTGATACCGGTAGGACAGCTTGATGGAGGACACATTGCGTATGCCTTATCGGGCGGAAAACATGAGAACATGTCAAAGATACTTGTCCTTTCCATGCTGATACTTGGGTTCTTATTCTGGGAAGGATGGATTATATGGGCAATACTGCTGATTATTCTGGGGCTCAGGCATCCGCCTGTCATGTACTGGGAAACGCCTCTGGACAGCAGAAGGAGGCTCATCAGCTGGATTACGGCAATAATATTCATCCTGACATTTATACCTGTACCGTTTAAGGTTATGCCATAAATGGAATACCCTTGATTTTTGTTGTGGTTTTAATCAAAATAGATTAACAAAAAGTTAAAAGTTAAGAGTAACAAGTCAAGAGCTTAAAGTATCTTCATTTTAATTTTTCACTTTCAACTTTTAGCTTGCAAACCAAAAGGAGACCTGCAAATGAAAGTAATTCTCAAAGAAGACGTGAAGAATCTCGGCAAGATGGGCGATATTGTCAATGTCGCTGAGGGACATGCAAGAAATTTTCTTATTCCCAAAAAACTGGCAGTGGAGGCAATCACAGGAAACATAAAGGAGCTTGAGCACCAGAAAAAGGTGATTCAGGAAAAAGCAAAGAAACAGAAGAACTCGGCTCAGACACTTTCCGAAAAGATAGCATCGCTTAACCTGTTCATAAAGGCAAAGGCAGGCGAAGAAGAGAAGCTCTTCGGCTCTATAACCTCAATGGACATTGCATCAGCGCTTAAAAATGAAGGCATTGATATAGACAAGAAAAAAATATTCATAGAAGAGCCGATTAAAAGGCTCGGCGCTTACACTGTGAGCGTAAAGGTTCATCATGATATAACAACACAACTGAACATTACCGTCGTTGCAGAATGAAAAATACAGACCTGACAACAAACAATCTGCCGCCTCAGAACATTGAGGCAGAGCAGTCTGTCCTCGGCGCAATCATGATAGAAAATGATGCGTTTCCGAAAATCATCGAGATTATCACGCGTGAAGATTTTTACAGAGAATCGCACAGGAAAATTTTTGATGCGATGATAGAACTCTTTGAAAAAAACGAGCCTATTGACCTGATAACAATCTCAGAAGAACTCAGGAAAAGAAACGACCTTGACGCAGTGGGTGGAGAACCATATCTTTCTGCCCTTGCAAGCCAGGTTCCCACCGCTGCGAACATAAAATATCATTCAAAGATAATCCGCGAAAAATCTCTCATGAGATCACTCATAAAATCCGCCTCTGAAATTGCAGGCAAGGTTTACGAAGACAACATGGATGCCGACGAACTTGTTGATAATGCAGAGAGAATAATCTTTAACATATCAGACAAACGGATAAAGGCATCCTTTGTAACCCTGAAAGATCTGATAAAGGGCAGCTTTGAGACTATAGAGTACCTTTATGACAAGAAGAGCGCAATAACAGGCATTGCATCCGGGTTTACACAGGTGGATGAGCTGACATCAGGATTTCAAAGGGGCGATCTAATAGTAATAGGAGGAAGGCCTTCTATGGGAAAAACAGCGTTCAGCCTGGATATTGCCCGTTATGTCGGTGTTGAGTTGAAAGAACCTGTCGCAATATTCAGTCTGGAAATGTCAAAGGAACAGCTTGCACTGAGAATGCTCTGTTCAGAAGCAAGGGTTGATTCCAACAGCGTAAGAAAAGGTTTCATAAGAAAAGATGATTGGAGCAAACTCACCAATGCCGCAGGGAAACTCACAGAGGCGCCTATCTTCATAGATGATTCCTCAAATATAAATGTCCTTGAGATGAGGGCTAAAGCGCGGCGGCTTAAACTTGAACACAAGGGGTTAAGCCTGATAGTAGTGGACTACCTCCAGTTGATGAGAGGCAGAGGAGGCTTTGACAAGAACAGAGAACAGGAAATCTCCGAGATATCCCGTTCACTCAAGGCGCTGTCCAAAGAACTGGAAGTGCCTGTAATCGCGCTAAGCCAGCTAAACAGAGGCGTAGAGCAAAGGAACGACAAAAGGCCTAATCTCGCTGATTTGAGAGAGTCAGGCGCAATAGAGCAGGATGCGGATGTCATAATCTTCCTCTACAGGGATGAATTCTACAATAAGGATTCTCACGAAAAGGGCAAGGCGGAAATCAATGTTGCAAAGCAGAGAAACGGGCCAACCAGAACAATCAACCTCGCATTCTTCCCGCATTACACAAGGTTTGAAAATTATAGCGACAGGGAATATAACGAAACCGAAGAGGTCTTTTAAAAATGAGGCGACCACCGGCAGTTGCAGGACAGTTCTATCAAGGCACAGCATCAAAACTGACAGAGCAGGTCAAGCAATACATAAACAGCAGCGCTGTAAAAGAACACGCAATAGGGATACTCGCTCCTCATGCCGGACTCATATACTCGGGCTCTGTTGCAGGAGAGGTTTACTCAGCAATAGAGTTTCCGAAAACATTCGTGCTTATAGGCCCTAATCATACAGGCCTCGGCCCAAAGGTTTCCATGACGGCGTCAGGCGAATGGGAAATACCAACAGGTGTTTTCTCTATAGATGAAAAACTTTCACGGAGAATAGCCGCAAACACACCGATAATTTCAAAAGATGCACAGGCACATACCTTTGAACATTCACTTGAGGTGCAGCTTCCGTTCATAGCTTATTTTTCCACAGAGCCGAAGATCGTGCCGATTGCAGTCATGTCGGCCTCTCTTGAAGAATGCCGTTTGCTCGGAGAAGGAATTGCAAAATCAATAAAAGAGGTTAATTACGCCTCAGTTATAGTTGCAAGCTCTGATATGAGCCATTATGTGCCTGATGATGTTGCAAGACAGAAAGACAAAAAAGCGATAGAGATGATTAAGTCCCTGAACCCTGAAGGGCTCTATGGAATTGTAGGGAGGGAGAGGATTTCCATGTGCGGCTATCTTCCGGCGACAGTGATGCTCTTTGCAGCAAAGGCGCTCGGAGCTATTGAGGCAAGGCTTATTAAATACTCCACATCAGGCGAAGTCAGCGGAGACTATGACCATGTAGTGGGTTACGCAGGCATGATTGTCAAATGAAAATGATTTGTTTCAGACAGGCTTATTATATTTACCCAAAAGCCAGTATGTCCTTATTTTCAATAAATCCAGAAACATCTTAAGAGGGTCTCTCGTTATTTTCACCTTTGACATTGGCGAGTTAAGCCACCTTATAGGCACTTCTTTTATCTTATAGCCTTCCTGCCTTGCAAGGAACAGTACTTCTACATCAAAGCTGAAACCTTTTATGCAAGTTTTCCCAAAGAGCCTTCTTGATACGTTGCCGTTAAAGAGTTTAAAACCGCATTGAGTATCCTTTAATCCTCTGATAACCATAATCTTTACAAAAACATTGAACACCTTTCCCATTATCTCCCTGTACCACGGCTGTCTTACTACAAGATCCGATTCCATAAGTCCCCTCGATCCGATGGCTATATCGAAGCCGCTCCGGATGAAAGGAGTAAGTTTTTCTATTTCTTCTATGGGCGTAGACAGGTCAGCATCACACATTAACAAAAGGCTGCCTCTGGAAGAAAGAACACCAGTTCTAATGGCATGCCCCTTCCCGGCATTCTTTGAATACTGAATTAATCTTATGTTGCCATACTTACGGCTGAGATTTTCTACGATTGATACGGTGCTATCAGAGCTCCCGTCATCAACTACTATCACCTCAAACTCCCATGAATTGTCCCTTAAATAACCGCAGAGCCTCTCCAAAGTAGAAGAGATTCTCAATTCCTCATTATATGCCGGTATTACAACGGACAGAAGATCTTTCATCTATATATTCACAAAGTAGCTTTTCCATGCAAAGTCTATCCCCTCTTTTGTAAGCTGCTGAGGATGGATATAATAGCGCGCATTGTCAATAATATGGTCTATTATATCCCTTGGATGGCAGGCATTAAGTTTTACATCAAGCCTCTTGTAGTAATTTTTCAGGAGATAATCATACACGTCCCTCTTGAATTCAATACCGTTACATTTGCATACCTGCATGAAGATAGCCTCATAGTCTTTCTCTGACGGATGGGTTATCTCAATCTTATACCTTATCCTTCTTAAGAACGCCTCGTCCAC
>DOHC01000026.1 GCA_003535475.1 Nitrospiraceae bacterium | reverse complement strand
AAGGCAGGCAAGCTTGCAGAGGCAGGCAGGATAACAGCAGGATAACAAAGAAACCGGCCAGCCAATCGTTGTTCAGGGCTGCAGCAGCAAAGCGGCCGGCTAAGGGGCTGATACATCCAGAGGAGGCAAAAGCGGCTGGAGCATCTATCCCCTGCTGCCTACGAGAAACTGTTCTATCAAAAGAGGATTGCAGCATGAACCGATTGGTGTCCACTATTGACATCAGACCTTATTTTTATGCCGATTTATGAGTATAAATGCAACAAGTGCGGAGAGGATTTTGAAAAGCTTGTGTTCGGGAGCCAGAAGGTCACATGCCCGAAATGCAATTCCTCAGAGATAAAAAAAAAGATGTCCATATTCGGAATGAGCGGGGTTGAAAAACCGTTCGCAGGCTCATCATCAGCAGGCTGCTCATCCTGCACAAAATCAACCTGCAGGAGATGTCATTAGCTCATTATTTCGTTTTCTCCCTCACGACTACCGTCCCTGCAACAATATCTCCGAGTCTTTGCCATTTGAGTGTGCCTGTTATTGCAGTTTTTTACTCAGGCTGACGGAATGGGTTTGCTCTGAGAACGCGGCTTAGTTTCAAAGGGCTCCCTTCAAATATGAATATTGCAGTGCCGCGCTCCTCTGCTACCTGCTCTCCCACAACCCATTTCCCGCTCCATGCGATTTTCATGGATACAGATGTTTTCTCTATCTCAATCCATTTGGAAGAAAATGTAAGTTCTGCCTTGTCAAATCTCTTTATTGCGCCAAGAAGCTCTCTGTAGCCTTCTTTTGTTGTGTTCTTTTCAATTACTGCAAGGTCTTTTTTCAAATAGGCTTCCTTTATTTCCTCTGCTAAGGCAATTGCCTCTTGGGCTGTTTTTGATTCGTCGGTAACTTTTTTAACTTCTTTTTTCCCGCAGGATAAAAGTGAAAATACTGCAATTAGCAGCAAGATCAGCGCCTTTTTCATATTGCCTCCGGGTGTTATCACGGTCTTTTGAAACTAATTGATTTTTCTATTGCTTTTTTAATCCCCTCTCTTAATTCGGCATCATGTATCGGGGATACAGTTTTTTCTATGTAAGAACGGTCGTCTGCTGTGATTGGCTTGTGGAGGATTTCTTCCCCCTTTTTTTCTTTTTCCCATGGCATGACCTTTCCCAGCCTGAGACGGACGGCTTTTACTCCAAAGCCCTGGAGTTTGTCAGCCATTTTATCTTTATAAAAACTGAGCTGCTGCATCCACATGGGTGAATCTACATTAATGAGCAGTTCTCCCTCTTTCAGAATTGCAGGAAACATGTGAAGAGAGACCGGCTTTTCAAAAATATCCGGCCACCCTGCCTTTATGCGTCCCAGTTTTACTGCATCTTCTAATTTAAGATTCTTAATCAGGGGAGCAAGCAGAGAATCAGCCCTTTTCACTAAACAGCCTTTTTGACTTTTCCTGAGCGCAGGCACCTTGTGCAGACGTATTCTCTCTTTGAGCCGTGAGATGTTACTATCTTTGTCCTCTGCAGATTCGGGAGCACCTGCCGCTTTGTTCTATTGTTTGCATGGCTTACGTTATTGCCTATTGTCCTTGTCTTTCCGCATACAAAACAGCTTGCCAACGTTTTTCCTCCTTTCAAGAGTCATTGCTTTAAAAAGGTTTTTTATGATAACATTTTAAGACCAATGTTACAAGCCTGTCATCGAGGGGGCTTAGTCCAGGGGAAAGAGGCAAACAAGCTATATGTCCAAATTAAGAGTCCATGAACTTGCCAAAAAGCTTGGCGTTGACAATAAAGAGATATTAAAAGTGCTTTCAGATCTTGGGGTTAAAGGCAAGACGCATTCCTCAACAATAGAGACCGAATTTGCTGAAAAAATAGAAAACCTGCTGAAGAAAAAGGCAGCGCCTGCAATTAAACCTAAAAAAGCAGATGCAAAGCCTGAGAAAAAGAAACCTGCTGAAGAAAAAAAACCAGAGGAGAAAGAACCTAAACCGGCAAAGACTGCGCGGCCTGCAAAGAAACATGTTGAGCCCGGATTAGAGGCCAAAGCTAAACCTGTTGCAGAGGTTAAACCTCCTGTCCAGCCGACAGTCCAGCAGGAGAAGATCAAAGAGCCTGCCAAGGCAATTAAAGAAGAAACCCAGCCGCAGGAGATAAAAACCACAGAGGAAAAACCGTTGCCTGTTGAGGAAATCCTGCCTGCAGAGACCGCTGTGCCGCTGCCCGAGGAAGAGGTTGAGCAAAAGGTTCCTGACAGATTCAAGAAAGAGCTGGAAACTGAAAAAGGAGAAAAATTCAAGGCAAAACCGCAGATGCAGAGGGCATTCCAGGCGATAAGAAAAATAGAGACGAAGAAATGGCATGACCAGAAACAGTTTAAAAGGATAGGTAAAGACAGATTTGTCCAGAGAGAAGAACAAAGACCGCAGTTACAGGCTGTCATAGCGCGGAAAAAGACATTAAAACTGCGTGAAGGAATGACAGTAAAAGAATTTGCGGAGTTAATAAGCGTTAAGTTTTCCGATGTCATAAAGAAATTTATGGAACTCGGCTATATGCCTACAATTAACCAGCCTGTTGACACAGACGCCGCGCTTCTTGTCGCAGAGAGCTTTGGGGCAAAGCTTGAGATAACGCCTGTGGAAGAGGAATTAATTGTAGAAGAGGAAGCAGAGGATTTATCAAGGCTTAGCCTTCGGCCGCCCGTAGTCACAATAATGGGGCATGTTGACCACGGCAANNGGATAACACAGCATATCGGGGCATACAAAGCCAAGCTTAAAGGAAAAGATATAGTATTTCTTGATACCCCCGGGCATGAGGCCTTCACTGCCTTGCGGGCAAGGGGCGCAAAGGTGACGGATGTAGTTGTGCTCGTTGTTGGCGCAGATGACGGAGTAATGCCGCAGACGGTAGAGGCGATAGACCATGCAAAGGCTGCAAACGTACCGATTATCGTGGCGATAAATAAAATAGATAAACCGGAGGCAAATCCCCAGAAAGTTAGAACTGAACTTGCAGAGCGGGGAATACTCTCCGAAGAATGGGGAGGCCAGAACATATTTGTTGAGGTATCCGCCAAGAAACGCATCGGCATTGAACATCTCCTTGAGATGATACTGCTTCAGGCAGAGGTAATGGAACTCAAGGCAAACCCTGACAAATTGGCAAAGGGGACAATTATAGAGGCAAAGCTTGATAAAGGAAGAGGCCCTGTCGCAACAGTGCTTGTTCAGGCAGGCACCCTTAAGATTGGAGATAATTTTCTTGCGGGCACAAGCGTGGGAAGAGTAAGGGCGTTGATAGATGACACAGGAAAACGCGTTCAAACCGCAGGCCCTTCAACACCTATTGAGGTCATAGGATTCCCGGAGGTCCCTACAGCGGGAGATGTCTTCAGCGCAGTAGATGATGAAAAGCGTGCAAGGCAGATTGCGCTTACACGGCTGCAGAAGGAAAGACTGGCAGAAATGGCAAAGAGAAGGAAGCTTACGCTGGATGATCTCTACGCAAAGATAAAAGAAGGAGAAGTTAAAGATCTTAATATCATAATAAAGGGGGATGTTCAGGGCTCTGTAGAAGCCACACGTGATGCCCTGGAGCGCATCACTCATCCGCAGGTTAAGGTTAAGGTCATACATACAGCAGTGGGCGGGATTAACGAATCAGATGTTATGCTGGCTGCGGCATCAAATGCTATTATAATAGGGTTCAATGTAAGGCCTGAAACAAAGGCGTCTCAGACAGCAGAGAAGGAAGGTGTTGACGTAAGGCTTTACAATATCATCTATGAAGCCATAGAAGATGTGAAAAAGGCACTTGAAGGACTGCTTGAGCCTACTCTTAAGGAAAAAATTCTCGGAAGGGCAGAAGTAAGGCAGACATTCCAGGTATCAAGGATCGGGACCATAGCAGGATGTTATGTTATTGACGGCACTGTAAGCCGTGCAAGCGACGGGATCAGGGTTATTAGGGACAATATTGTTGTTTACGAAGGCAAGCTCTCATCCCTTAAAAGATTCAAGGACGACGTCAGGGAAGTGCAGACAGGATACGAGTGCGGCATTACAATAGAAAATTACAATGACATAAAGGCAGGAGACATAATTGAAAATTATGTCATTGAGAAGGTAGCAGGGAAACTGTAAAGGCAAATTCAAAATGTAAAAAGCAAAATTCAAAAATAATGAATCCATTCATCTTGAATTTTTACTTTTAAATTTTGCTATTTCTTTTCTGGCGCGCCCAGAGGGATTCGAACCCCCAGCCTGCG
>DOHC01000312.1 GCA_003535475.1 Nitrospiraceae bacterium | reverse complement strand
ATCATGAACTATGCCAGCCATTCTTTCGCCTGTACTATCTCTGTACCCACCCCTCCCTGTCCATCCCCCTTTGGCATACTTAGCAGATGAAGCAGCAATAACGGCAGCAGCAGCAGCAGCGATACCTAATGCTGCAGCAGCCGTATTAATACCAACACACGGCTGTCCGAATGTTAATGGAGAAAGTGCTATCGCCTTTGCATTAGCAACAGCAGTAGAAGATATTATTTTAGCAACGTCAACAGCCTTTTGAGCTAATAATGAAGCTACCTCAATAGTATGCTGTTTTTTGCGTGCTTTTTCTTCTTCTGCTAATGCCTTATCTCTTTCTACTTTTAATTCCGCCAATTCTTTTTGTTTTGCTTCTATATTTGAAGCATAACCGGCTTTATATAATTCAATTTCAGTTTCAAGTGCTGATTGAGTTTCATCAACTCTTGTATCCAATAACTCCCGTTCTCTTTGAGTTCTTTCGACTTCTTTTTGTGAGAGTTGTTCGATAATATTAGCATAATCTGATATAGCAGTACCCATCTTTAACAAAGCATCTACTCGTATTTCTTCTAATTTTGCTAACCTTTCTTTATCTTTTTTAAAATACTCATTAGTATATTTTTCCATTAATGCTTTATCGTCTAAAAGCTCCTGATTTCTTTTCTTTTCTTTATCAAAATACTCTTGTGTATATCTCTCCATTCTGGCCTTTAACTTTAAATCTTCCTGTTGTCGTTTTTCTTCTTTATCGAAATACTCCTCAGTCCACTTATTCATAAGTATCTTATAATTAAGTTCTTCGTCTAAGGCTTCCTTTTTTAATGCTCTTAATGCGTTTACTGATCTCATTTGCCTTTGATCACTTGCGGTCTGGAGTTCTATTTCACGGGCAATAGCTCTTTGAAGTTCTTCCTCATGCGTTCTCAGTAACATACCCCGTTTTTCAAGTTCCACGTTCCTGTTTCTGAGATTAAGAGTTACAAACTGCTGGTGTTTTATTTCGCTCTCTGCCATTTCCCTTTCAAGAGCAATCGCATTTTCAAGTAGTGTAATTCTCTCCTGAATGGTTCCGTTGCTTTCGGAGTATTTTAATCGGGCATCAGCAATGGCCGCCGTAGCCTTTGCACGTGGAACAATCATATCGCTTTCAGCCCTTGCAAGTTCCTGAGTAATACGGGTATATTCTTCAGCTGCTACACCTGCTTTATTCATTCTATCTGCAAGGTCATCAAAGTATTTTGAAACACCAGGTATTAAATTCGCAGTTGTCGAAATTAATCTTAACCCGTTTACAAGCCTGGTTCCCCACGGTGTCGCTTCATTTCCTCCTTCCCCTGCAATAGCTTTACCAAGCTTTATAAATTCACCCTGCAAAACACCAACTGCGGCCTTTAGCCCTGATATCTTACGTTCAAGTAAATCCATACCCTCCTGAGACTTAGTAAAGAAAGCAAGCACAGTTTCTTTCAATAACTTAACAGCAGTACGGACGGTCAAATAAGCAATTGCCATCTTACCGATCTTATCTATAACTCCGCCAGTTGACTTTTCGACTTCCTTATTTCCCTGAACGCCGGCTTTATTTAGATCTTCGAGTCTTTTTTTAGAATCTTCAAGTAGCTTGTTATATATTTTAAGATTTTCGATATTTGAGGCTTTTTCCCTTCTTTCGCTCAATTGTTTTTGCATCTGGATTTCTTTTTCAATCAATCCTTTGCGTTTTTGAGTATACCCTTCCTCTGCCTTATACAGTTTCTGCGCCTCATTGGCTACCTCCTTTATGGATTTAACCGCAGAAGCGTGGGGCGCAACGAGTTTAAGTTCTACTTCGGTCATTTCTTGTACTTTTCTATATATGCAAAAAACTCAAATACATCAAATTTTACCAGCTCTCTCATCCTTCCGGGATCCTTTTCGCAAACGGTGTAAATAACATCATACCAGAATTTTTCAAGATCACTGATTTCATCCGTTATTGACTTTGGCTTTCGTTTTCCGCTTCCGGCTTTAAACCATCCCGGATATGTAGCTCGAAGACGTGCGTCCAGTGAGGCACTAAGTTCGCTGCTAAATAGAAAAAAGGGCTGATATCCAGCTCACCTCCCCAGCAGTCGATCTTTGATTTTATTACTGATTCACTGTAACTGACAACATCCTCACCATCTTCGTTTATAAACAAAGCGCAGATCCTCAATGCCGGATCGTCTTTAGTGTCAAGAGTTTTGATCCCTTCCTGAATCTTATAAATGGTAATTGACATATCAAAATAGTCGTGCTTATTATAAGACTCAATGGCCTTAGTCAGATTCTTAAAAATGTCCTCAAACGTGGCTGCAAAACCAAATTCAAGGCTTATCTTCTGAAGTTCCCGGTAGCGGGCAAATGACAGCGATTCGTCAATGTGGAATTTCCGGTCCCCGCATTCAAAGTTCTTTTCCTTAGAAAAATCAATCTTTCGTATTTTCATAGAGGTAGTTTAGCGTTAGTGTGATTAAAATCCCGAATGAGGGATAAAATAGTTGATCTATGATGTTATAATTATGTAAGTGAGTAATCCAGTAGTAATGTGTTAAAACTTGCCCGGTTAAGCATTGAGGGCATGAACCAAGTGGCTTGCTTAACCATGCAGGCAGTTTTTCAATCCATCTTTGCCAGAAATTAAATATCATCCCATGCTCACCCAGAATGTAAAAGATGAAAACAATTATTGATATTTTTATTATTTCGATCATGTCAGGCACGGTATTGTGAACCTTGTTTCGATGTCCAAACTAAAGTAGTCAAAAGGGAAAAGTAAATATTGCAATGCCTCTTCATTATATGAATACTTGGAGAATATCTCAACCGATCTTTCAACTTGCGAAGGTGGTTGAATCATAATCATATAAAGCCCTCCGACATCAAACGGCACGTAGTTGAATTTCTTAATGACCTCAATCACATAATCGCCTGAAGTGCCGCAACCGGTAACATCTTTTATACATCCCTCATCCTGTATGAGCTGAAGATTTAACCAGCAGACCAAGCGAAGTGAAGAAACATAATACATCCGGTTTCCTTCCATGCGGTCAAGTACAACTCCTTTGTCCTCAAAATAAAGAATGCTCTTTTTCTTTGAGTTCGGGCAAAGATCCTGATAAGCACCTTTCAAACAGGCATCTTCTGATATGTCACAGCTTATCGGGTATGACTTTTCAGTTATATTATCACCTGTTTTCTGCCTGAAATTCAAAGTCTGCACCAGTCCGGCAATCTTATCGATCCAGGTTAAATCACTGATTTGATCTTTAAGGATATTAGCGATTTTGTTGTTCATATCAATTTATATTTTCTCAGTCCGTTACCTATCCACACCTCATAAAGCTCAATCAATCGCTGCACTTCTGCTTTCGATAATCCAAGTATCTCACCACGTNNAAGTCAACAAATCCGGTCTGACGCCCGTGTAACTCCCTGAATTGTTTATAGCCGCCGGGAATAACAAACAGCGGATGGCCTTTAACTGTTTTCCAGTCCAGCTCAGCACGTTTCTTCTTACTTCCTGCAATCGAATTAAAGGCCCCTGTAGTCATATTCTTGCTCCCCGATAACATCGGCTTAGTGGAGTACCTTTCGTAACTCTCACCCTGAGGATTCTTTCCGGACTGCTGGACTCGCTGTTTATTCAATGCCAAAGCCTCGGAAGCCATTTTAACCATGATGTTACCATGTTCCGGGCCTTCGAGATATCCGGCAAATGCTTGCAGGTCTTTGCTTAGTTGTAAGAATGTTATACTCATAATCTCTGGCTCGAACGTGAAATACCCATACTCGGTTTGCAACGGAGGCATTCGTTTCTACTTGGTTCAATATTCTCCGCTATGTAATTAATTAAAGCCACGTATTTATCAGAATAGAACTGCATATTTGCGTTCATAACGTCGTCGTTGCCCAGAAGCGTGTAGCGTGAAATTTCCTCACTGTTTTTAATCGCATAAGTCAGGAACTCAGCGGACTTCCAAAGTATTGCCCATGCAATAGCTGAATCAATCTCATTGTTTTCAAAGTCTGATCCGTCCGTACAGAGCATCCCCATTGCATCACATTTGAAGTCTCCGTGCAGCCTTAAACCGTGAGCGTTTTGACTAACTCCCCATCGGTCACGGTTTGCAGGATCATCCCCGTGGATGCCTCCTGCCATTGACCAAAGCGTCCAGTTCTCTTTTGACTGATTATAACAAGGTTTCTCAGTGTTGAAACACCACTTGTAACCTCCACACCCACAAGTCATTTTATTGTTGTACGGCGTCCCTACGGGTGCATAGATGAAATAATAATTGCCGTTTAGAGTAAGTTCAA
>DOHC01000118.1 GCA_003535475.1 Nitrospiraceae bacterium | reverse complement strand
TTGCACTATGGCGCTTTTAAACTTTTGTACTTCTGGACTATGTTTGGAGGCATGATGGCAGAACAGAAAGAGAAAAAGGTTGAAGACATAAAGAAAGAAGCAGAGGCAAAGAAATGCCCCGTAAGCAAGTCCCTTTACTATATAGAGGAATTCCTCGCAGGCCCCATGTGCGGCAAATGCTTTCCTTGCGAGATGGGCGTCTATGAAGCAAAGATAAGACTTAAAAACCTCACTGAAGGAAAAGGCTCTGAGTCTGATATCTTTGCCATAAGAAGAATAGCATCTGACATGCTTGAATCCTCAAGATGCAAAAAGGGGAAAGACACAGCAAAATTTATTCTTGAATGGATGGGAACAGATAACTTTAAGGAACATGCGGAGGGACGATGCCCTGATAGGGAATGCTCTTCTTTAATAGAGTACAGGGTTATACCGGAGAAATGCATCTTATGCGGATTGTGCCAGGATGCTTGCAAATATGATGCAATCACTGGAGAAAAGAAAAAAGGTTATAAGAGCGGCTATCTTCCATTCGAGATACGGCAGAAAAGATGCACAAAATGCGGTGAATGCATAAAGGTATGCCCTACAGATGCAATTGTAATTGTTGATGTGAAGGCAAAAGAGAAGATAGGCGTATAGTTCAAATAGTTTTGTTCTGTCATTCCCCGACTTGATCGGGGAATCCAGAGAATCAGAACTGGATGCCCGATTAAGAAATTCGGGCATGACGGGCTTTGGAAAAATTTTTCGAGTCAGCGAAATAATTGAAATGCATAAGCAGAAAATATAGAGGAGGATTAAATGTCAAACATGATAAAACTTACAATAGACGGCAATGAAGTTCAGGCTCCTGAGGGAATGAACCTCATTGATGCTGCAGAGCTTGCAGGTATCCATATACCTAATCTCTGCTATTTGAAGGGAATGCCGGGCATCGGAGCTTGCAGGCTCTGCCTTGTAGAGATAGAAGGCTCAAAGGCTCCTATGATTGCATGCAATACAAAGGTGAAAGAAGGCATGGCAGTAAATACAAAGACAGATAAAATAACGGAGACCAGAAAATTTGTCATTGACCTTATTCTCTCTATGCATCCACTGGATTGCATGACATGCACAAAGGCAGGCGTTTGCAACCTTCAGCAGTATGCATACGACTTTGAGCTCAAGGAATCCACTTTTACAAGAAAGAAATTCGGATTTTCAATAGACGATGGTAATCCATTCATAAAGCGCGACCCTGACTACTGTATCCTATGCGGCAGATGCGTCCGTGTATGCAGGCATCAGGGGACAAATGTTCTTGACTTCATGGGACGCGGCGTAGGCGCAAAGGTAATAACAGCAAACGACAAGCCGCTTCAGGAATCTTCATGCACATTCTGCGGAAGCTGTGTTGATGCATGCCCTGTTAATGCCCTGCTTGAAGCTGACAGGTGGAGAAAAGGAAGAGAATGGGAATACGAAAAAACAAGATCTGTATGCCTCTTATGCGGAAACGGCTGCGACATATCAGTAAGCACAAAAGAAGGCAGAATCGCAAAGATAAACTCAGGCGGAGCTGATGGCTCTGTTGAAAAATATATCTGCGCCTACGGCAGGTTTGGATTCGATTGTTTAGAAGCAGAGACAAGGGTAACATCTCCGATGAAAAAAGTCGGTAATGAACTGAAAGAGACAACATGGGAAGACGCAATAAGCATAGTTGCCGGGAAACTCAAAAAAGCAGGCGCATCAGCAGGATTTGTAAGCACGGCAGGAATCATGAATGAGGATGCACTTATTCTTAAACAGCTTGCAGCAGATGTAAAGTCAAAGAACTTAGATACAACGGCAAGTCTTTATTCTGACGCTGATTCCCTGAAGAACGAGAGCGCTGATATTGATTCAGCAGACCTTATCATTCTTGCAGGATTGAATCCCAGCCAGTGGACAAGGGTATTGCCGGCGCTTGATGCGGCAGTAAGAAGGAGAGTGAATTCAGGCGCAAGGCTTATCGTGGTAAATTCAGGCAATACAAACATATCGGCAGTTGCAGCATTAAGCATCAAAGGCGATGAGGCAAAGATACTCTCCGAAATTGCACAGGGTGTTATTTCAAAAGGAGCAAAGGTTCCAAAAGAAATGGTTCATGCACTCGCATCTATTGATCCTTCGGATGATGCGATAAAAGGCGCGGAGCTATTCATGGCAGCAAATAACCCATTGATATTCTCCTCCCCTTCCCTCTACGATGCATCTGCAAATCTCTCTTTGATAAAAGGCACAGCAGTAGCAGTGCCCATAGAGAGCAATGCCAAAGGTGTTATTTTGATGGGAATTGAAGGCGAAGGAAAGTCCTACAAAGAAATGGTTGGTGACGGCATGAATGTCCTTTATGCGATCGGTGAGCTTCCTCTGAGCAAGAGGCCGAAAACAGATTTTCTCGTAGTCCAGAACTCTCACCTGACAGATATTGCAAAGCAGGCTGATGTTGTCCTTCCGTCAGCAGCATTCCTTGAGGCATCAGGAACAATGGTTGACTATATGGGAAGGCTTAAATGCCTCTGCAAGGCGACAGAGCCGGCAGGACAGGCAAAAGTACACAGAGAAATCTTTATGGCCATCTCAGAGGCTCTCGGCAAGGAAATCAAAGAGCCGAAAGATGCTGATATAAAGAAGGCTTTAAAGGCGAAACCAAAGGTTTCACTTAAGTCTTTCAAGAAGAAAGAAGGCTTGGATGTGAATCCTCAGGAGATGATAGAGTCAATCAATGCATCTGTAATCAACGGGTCAAGGCTTCTCTGGATTAAAGAGTCTGAAAAGGCAATGGCAGGGGTTTAGATATTTAATTGAACCCAAAAGGGCGGTCAAATCGACCGCCCTTTTTTTATTCCGGTATGATATAAGTTATTATGAAACCGGAAATTAGCATATATTAAAAAATTCACATATTAGTAAAGCCTTCAAAATATGAAAAAGCAATGGCTTTCCACCATGCTAACAAAAATAGGACCAGTGTTCTCGCTCACTAATTCGGTAA
>DOHC01000274.1 GCA_003535475.1 Nitrospiraceae bacterium | reverse complement strand
AGAGGAGGATTTACGGACTTATTCATTTATTTGCGTGGCAGGGATTGTTCCTTTCGGTCAGCACGGCTATTGTCGGCTATGCGGCAGGCAGACACCACCTTTACATATCAGCGGTCTTAACCCTCACTCTGAAAGTGATACTGCTTCCTTACATCCTGAATGCGCTTATACATAAGCTGAAGATTCGCAGGGAGATAGAGACAGTGGTAAATGTGCCTCTCACAATGCTCATCGGTATTGCCCTTGTAATATTCTCATACAGCCTGACTGCTCCGGTGCGTGAGATGTCAACGTTAGTTACGCGCTCCATACTTGCCATTGCCCTTGCAACGGTAATGATTGGGCTTTTGATGATGATTACAAGGAGACATGCCGTTACACAGATCATCGGCTTTCTCGCAATGGAAAACGGCCTGTTTTTTGCCGCAACCAGCGCAACCTACGGCATGCCCCTCGTGGTTGAATTAGGCGTGGCAATTGACATATTGATTGCAGCATTTATATTTGGCATATTTTTCTTCCATATAAACACCACCTTTGACAGCCTTAATGTGGAACAGATGGCAAGACTGAAGGAGGGGGACTGACATGCCGCTGCTTATTCTTTTAGTGGTTCCGCTTTTTGCCGCTGTTGTCCTTGCATTTGTTGGAGACAGGAAATATGCCCCTGAGATAAACATCGCCGGTTCTGCCGCGACCTTTCTTGCCGGCATTGACCTTGCGCTGGATGTCTATAACAACGGCCCAATGCTTGCGGGAAATAAGTTTTTCTTTGTTGACGCATTCAATGTCTATCTATCTGTGCTTACATCCTTTGTCTCTATGACGACAGCCATATTCAGCAGACGCTATATGAGACGTGAACGCGAGCACGGAAGGGTCGGATACTGGGGAATGCGTTTTTACCATGCCATGTTTCAGCTCTTTATATTTGCAATGTTTCTCTGTCTTCTCACCAATAATGTAGGTGTATTGTGGATAGCCATGGAGCTTGCCACATTATCAACTGTCTTGCTGGTATCGCTGTACCGGACGCCTACTGCCATTGAGGCTGCATGGAAATATTTTATCCTCTGCGGCGTGGGCATTGCGCAGGCTCTCTTTGGAACTGTCCTTTTATACTTTGCCGCTGAAAAGGTGCTCGGAGAAGGAGGAGAGGCGCTCCTCTGGACAAATCTTATCCAGTCAAGCGGCAAGCTGGAGCCTCCAATAGTATCTCTTGCCTTTGTTTTTCTGATGGTCGGATACGGGACAAAGGTAGGGCTTGTCCCGCTTCACAACTGGCTTCCTGACGCTCACAGCGAAGGCCCGACCCCAATCTCTGCTGTGCTTTCGGGCTTGCTCCTGAATATCGCCCTATATGCCCTTGTAAGATGCAAGGCTATTGTGGACGGCTCAACTCATACGCATTACGCAGGCAATATTATGATGGGGTTTGGGATTATTTCTATACTTGTTGCAGCCTTCTCTTTGCTGAGACAAAAAGACATCAAACGGATGTTCTCTTATTCCTCCATAGAACATATGGGCATAGCCACATTTGCTTTTGGATTGGGCGGTACTATCGCAACATACGGCGCTCTCCTGCATATGCTTGTTCACAGCCTGGCGAAATCTTCCATATTTTTCACAGTCGGACATGCATCTCAGATGCATCGGACGCAGGAGATGGATAAAATAAAGGGGCTTATAAGGGGCAATCCCCTTGTCGGCTGGGGCTTGATGTTCGGGGCAATGGCTATTGTCGGTATGCCGCCCTTTGGAGTCTTTACCAGTGAATTCCTCATATTAACTGCAACCATAAAGGATGCCCCGTTGATGACCCCTTTTCTGCTCCTTGGTCTTGCAGTGGCATTTGCCGCTATTTTAAGGAAAATCCAGCCCATGGTCTCAGGGGAGATTCCTCCCCATCAAAAGCCCTTGAAGGCGGCGCATGTGCCTATGCTTCTGCATATGGCAATTGTTCTTGCAATAGGGCTGTATATGCCCGGTTTTCTCAATCAATGGTTTCATAAGGCGGTGCAAATACTGAAATGAGTTTATTAAAGGATGCCATAATCTCAGCCCTTGGAGAGGATGTAAAATTCAGGGAAAATTACCAGTATCCTGCGTCTGTGGTATTTTGCACAGTGCCGAAGGCGAAGTTCGCAGAGGCTGCAAAGGCTATGAAAAAGGCATATGCCCTGCTTGCCGCTGAATGGGTCACGGAAGAGACTCCGTGTTTCGGCATATTCGCCTGTTACAGATGGGGCTCAGAATACCTGATTGTCAAGACCCTAACAACAACGGATGATCCGACATTTCCAACTCTCACAAAAAAGTATCTGCCTGCATACAGGTTTGAGCGTCAGATGAACAGCCTTATGGGTGTTGTTCCAGAGGGACATCCGGATCCGAGGCCATGGATAAAGTTTGAGGATTGGCCTCAGGACGCATGGCCGCTAAGAAAGTCCTTTGATGCTTCAAGTCCCATGCCGAGGGTGGAAGGTGAATACAGATGGGCACGGGCGGAAGGAGAAGGGGTTTATGAAATACCTGTTGGGCCTGTTCATACAGGCATAATTGAACCGGGGCATTTTCGTTTTCAGGCAGTTGGTGAGCAGATTATCAACCTTGAAGAACGGCTTGGTTATGTTCATAAGGGCATAGAGAAACGGTTTGAGTCAATGAGGTGGGAGGATGGCTTCAGGCTTGCGGGAAGAGTATCAGGCGACACTACTGTTGCGCATGGTCTCGCATATTGTATGGCTCTTGAATCCATGACCGGATGCATCCCTCCTGAGCGTGCCCTCTGGCTTAGGGCGCTTTTTCTTGAGCGTGAGCGCATTGCAAATCATCTGGGAGATATAGGCGCTATCTGCAATGACGCTGCATTTGCCTTTATGCTCTATCAACTGATGCGGTTAAAAGAAGGGATTCTCCGCACTAACAGTGAACTTTTAGGCCACAGGTTTATAATGGACAGAATTATTCCGGGCGGTGTTGCTGTTGACATTGATGTAAAAGGCAAAGAAAAGATATTAAGTGAATTAAAATGGCTTGAAAAAGAATTTGAAAAACTTGTCACAATCTATGATGAAAATCCTTCACTTGAGGACAGGGTTAGGGATACAGGAGTGCTTTTGCCTGAGAAGGCAAGGGAGCTATGCGCTGTGGGGATAGTTGCGCGGGCGAGCGGCATGAATCTTGACTGCCGCATATTCAACTCTTTTCCTCCTTATAATCAGTATGACCGCATTGAGCTGGACGTGCCGGTCCTCATCACGGGAGACGTGCATGCCAGAACATGGGTTCGCATTCATGAGGTAAGGGAGTCGATCAGAATTATACGCTGGCTTCTTGACAACCTTCCTGATGGGAATATCAGCGGAACAATAGACCCTCCTTCGTCTGAGAAGGCGGGATTTGCAGCGGTCGAAGGCTGGCGCGGCGAGATTATCTATTGGCTTCAATCGGGGCCGGCGGGAGAAATAAACCGCTGTATGGTCAGAGACCCCTCCAGCATTAACTGGTTAGGGCTTGAACAGGCTATTCAGGGAAATATAGTCCCTGACTTTCCACTCTGCAATAAAAGCTTTAATCAGTCATATTCAGGGCATGATCTATGATTAGAATCCTTCGCCAGATATTCAGTACAGGTATTGTTACAGAAGATGTCTTGGGGCAAGAGGAATCGAATATTAAAGTAGTTGGGGACAGGCTTGAAGAAACCGTTAAAAAGCGTTTTCGTGGAAGCCTTGCTATCAGGCAGGTGGACGCAGGATCATGCAACGGATGCGAGCTTGAGATAAATGCTCTGAATAACCCTATTTATAACTGCGAGCGTTACGGTATCCATTTCACCGCATCTCCGAGATTTGCGGACATGCTCCTTGTCACAGGGCCTGTATCAAGAAACATGGAGATTGCGCTCAGAAGAACTTACGATGCTACTCCGACACCTAAACTCGTGGTTGCAGTCGGAGACTGCGGCTGTAACGGCGGCATCTTCGGCGAGACTTATGCTTCTCTCGGCGGCATTGATAAAGTTATCCCGGTTGATGCCTATATATCAGGCTGTCCGCCAACACCGGCAGCCTTGCTCAACGGAATACTCAGGGCAATCGAAGGGAAATGATCTGGTTTTTTATGGCAAATCCTCTTAATTCAGGCTTGCGGCTGCCTTTGTACTGTATTATGACCTTGTGCGTTTCTCCCATTGTACCCGGAAGGATTAATTTTTTGATTCTGGCGACTTCAAATGGATAATCAGTAGAATTTTTGTGGATTTCAGCGATAACCTCATCAATGCCGAGTGAAACGAGAAATGTCCCTTGCCTACAGAACTCGATTGTCTTTATGCCGAGTTCATCACCCCACTTTTTGAGAGATGAGAAATTGACATGCGCTGTGATGTCCTGCTCTCCTGTATTTTGGTAAGGGTCTTCTGTCATTTGGTGTTTGTGATAACAAAGCATTGTCCCTCTGTTTCTGTCTTCACTGTAATAATCCTCTGAAGAGTAGCCATAATCAATCGTTAATATAAATCCCTCTGTTAAAACGCTGTCTATTTCGTTAAGCCAGTTTTTGATTTCAAGATTTATCTCTGTCCTGTGTCCTTTCTCAAGTTCTATGGAAAACTCTTTAATGTAATTCGCTATCCCGCTTGTGCCTGGCGTTCCTTTTATCTCTGTTAATTTTTCATTGTCTGTGGAAACGAATACCTCTTCAATCTCATCATTTATCTCTATAATATGCACGGGGAACGCGTCAAGAAGTTCGTTTGAGAGAATGCAGCCTTTGATATTGTTAAGTTCTCTGATGGATGATGCCCAGCTTACCCTGTCTGAGAAGTCAGAGAGGAGATTTTTCTGGTTTTCCCTCATCGCAGGATTCAATTCAACGATTATATACTGAAGATGTTTGTAGATTTCTTTTTCTCTGTTTGTCTCTTGTCGCTTGTCACTCATCCCTCTGAAATAATCAAGAATGTCTTTGCAAAGATAACCTGCGCCTGAACCAATTTCAACAATCTGAAAAGCAGAAGGCCTGCCCATTATTTCCCACATCTCTTCTGTCTGCTTTCCAATCATCATGCCGAATGCAGGATGGAGATGGGAGCTTGTGTAAAAATCTCCGCTTCTTCCAATCCTTGTTTTTTGAGAGGTGTAATAGCCGAGTTCAGGTTCGTAGAGAGCCATTTCCATAAAGGTTTTGAATGAAATAGGGCCTTCGGATTTTATTCTCCGGATTATTTTTTGTTGAAGTAAATTCATAAACTGAATTATACTAAATTCATGATTGCGATTGTTGATTATGGAATGGGAAATTTAAGGAGCGTTGAAAAAAGCTTTCTCAAAGTCGGTGTAGATGCGCGCATTGTCACTGACGCTGCTTCAATTGATAATGCCGATGGAGTAGTCCTTCCGGGCGTCGGAGCATTTATGGACTGCATAAAAAATCTCACCGATATGAAACTTACTGAGGCGATTATAAAATCAATCCAGAAGGGCAAACCGTATCTCGGCATCTGCCTCGGGCTTCAGGTTTTATTTACAGAGTCAGAGGAATTCGGGGTATGCAAAGGATTGAATATTTTTAAAGGCAAGGTGGTAAGATTTCCCAAAAGTGATTTAAAAGTCCCTCACATGGGGTGGAATACTCTTGATATAAAAAAGAGACCGCCGATATTTGACGGGATTGCGGATAAATCATATGTCTATTTTGTGCACTCCTTTTATGTCGTGCCTGAAGATAAAGACATAGTCGCTGCCACGACCGAATACGGAATAAACTTTACCTCAATGGTCTGGAAGGATAATGTCTTTGCTATGCAGTTTCACCCTGAAAAGAGTCAGGAACTCGGCTTGAAGATACTGAAGGATTTTGGGGATTTTGTAAAAAAGGCGTAGATATTAAATTGATCTATGGGCAAAGCATACCCCTCCACTTTATGTCTGGATTCTATTATTGCGAGTTTCTTTGTATCATGGCTCCTATCTCTTTGAGGAACTGTTTCAGCGTTTCTTCGGAATGTTTTTGCACTGCTTTGTCATAGGTAAAGCGAATCTTTACGAAGTGGTTCTTGTGTCCAAGAAGGTAGAGTTTTGACAGGTGGTCTGTTCCACTCTGGACATAGCTTAACGATGCGAACAAGGCTTTAGGCCCTGTGTTGTCTTGTTTTAAAAATGCTGCTCCCTGCGAAAGTTTCTTAACATTCTTGTAATATCCCAGTTATTCAACCTTGTATATATCCTGTATAACTTGATTGAAGTGTTCTTTTAAAATCGGGGATGCGGGATCTCCTGAGATTGACCTGAGACCGAGAGTGTATAGATAGACAGTGACTGTAATTCCCGGGGCGTTATATCCTATGCTCACGCCTAAGCCGGGGTTATCCTTTTCATGGTCGGTCAACGAAACCATAGGCATTTCCACAAGCGTTTCAGGGAAAACAAGGCCGGTTGCCGGATGCCTGTATGAATTTGTTTGAGCCTCAGCACTAAGGGTGATACAGGCAAGCAATAGAAATAATAAACCAAAACGCAATATCTTCATTGTAGTCTCTCCTTTCATAACATTACTTTTTATGTCTACACGCACATTTCAGATGATTTTAGGGGAATTCGGAGGGATGAGTCAAGGAAAATTATTCTTTAAGGTTTTCGCTCATCTCCTTTACCGTCTTCCCTGTAACCGGATGTTTTTTGTCCGGCGCAATCTCGCACAAGGGTTTCAAGACAAAGGCTCTTTCGTGAAAAAGAGGGTGGGGGATTTCAAGGTCTGGAGTTTTAAGAATTAAATCATTGTAAAAAAGAATATCAAGGTCAATAACCCGCGGGCCCCATTTGGTTGTCTCAGTTCTGCCAATCTCTTTCTCTATCTCTTTCAGAACTCTGAGGAGTTCTTCAGACTTTTTATCTGTCTCAACCTCAATTGCCATGTTGATAAACTTTGGCTGGTCTTTAACGCCCCATGGCTCTGTCTCATACATTTGCGATTGCTTTCTAACAGTAATACCGTTCCTCTCAATCAGCTTTATTGCCTGCGCGCAGTTCTCTTCCCTGTTTCCGAGATTTGAACCTATGCTAATGTAAGCGATGGACATTTATTCAAATTCACAGAAAGGCAGAATATGGTATTTGAGCGGATTTTTTTGCCAGTATTCCATAAAATGCACTTATAATATAAAGAGGCAAAAACCTCGGAGTCCCGATTTTATCGGGGCAAGAATGAGCGAGAATGCTATATCCTGCCTTTGTAGGCAAAATAAATTTTTGAGCAATATCAGTCTTGTGTTGCTTACAGAACCTTCTTAATCCTCTCAACTGTCTCTTTTATCTTCTCCACAGGCACCGTGAGCGCAAACCTGACATATCCTTCTCCGGGCGCTCCAAAACCATTTCCGGGTGTTATGAGCACTCCTGCCTTATTGAGAAGATGCGCAACGAATTTTTGGGAATTAAATCCTGAAGGCACTCTCGCCCATAGATAGAATGTCGCCTTTGGCTTTATCAAATGGAAGCCAAGGGTATTCAATCCATTATAAAGGGCGTCTCTTCTGTCCTGATATGTTTTTCTGATGCCTGAAAGGATGAAATCATCTGTATTGAATGCAGCAATGGCTGCCTCCTGTATTGCCTGAAACACGCCTGAATCAAGATTTGATTTTATCTTTCCGAGTCCTGCAATAACATCCTTATTGCCCGCAGCAAAACCGATTCTCCAACCCGTCATATTATATGTTTTTGAAAGCGAATGAAACTCTATGCCGACATCCTTTGCTCCTTCTATCTCAAGAAAGCTTATCGGTTTTTCATTGTCGTAGTAAATCTCCGAATACGCCGCATCATGGCATATTATGATATTGTGTTTCTTCGCAAGGTTTATCGCCTCTTTGTAAAATCCTGCAGATGCTGTTGCAGACGTTGGATTGTTGGGATAGTTCAGGAACATGAGCTTTGCTTTTTTAAATACATCATCGGGAATTATTTTGAAATCAGGGAGAAATCCGTTTTCTTCTTTTAGCGGCATGATGTGACTTTCACCGGCTGCAAACAATGTTCCCACAGGATAGACAGGATAACCCGGAGACGGGACAAGAACAACATCACCCGGGTTTATGAATGCAAGAGGAATATGTCCTATGCCTTCTTTAGAGCCGATAAGGGATAATACTTCTGTCTTTGGATCTAATGAGACATTGAATCTTTTTTTATACCAGCCGGCAACTGCATCTCTGCAAGAAAGCATTCCTTCATAAGAAGGATAGCGGTGATGAGCAGGATTCTCTACTGCCTTTTTCATAGCATTAACTATGTGTGCGGGAGTCGGAATGTCAGGGTCACCGATGCTCAGGTCTATGAGGTCAATGCCTTTTGCGAGAGCGTCCTGCTTCATTTTATCTATTGCCGCAAAGAGATACGGCGGTAGGTTTTTCACTCTGTCGGATAACTGAATGGATATCATTAATTCAAAAACTCCTTTCTGATTAATTTTTCCCGTTTATTATATACGATAAAAGTTATGAAGTAAAATTGACATGAAACACGCAAACAATTAAAATTACGAAAGGGCGGATATGCGGATATATGGATAATAACCAATGGGAATTATATTTTGATGCTGTAAAGAACAAGAACTGGAAAAAGGCTGTGGATTCGCTTAACGCTATCCTGAAAATTGAGCCCAAAAATCCGCAGTTGCATCTGAAGATTGGAGACGTCTTTCAGAAAAAAGGAGATATTAGCCGCGCTGTGTCAGCATATCAGCAGTCCGCATGGCTTTTAATGAAAGACGGCTACATGCAGAAGTCTCTTGCTGTTTTTAAGGTGATACTCAGGCTTGACCCTAATAATGCTGAAGCAATCAAGAGCACCAAAGAGCTGATGATGGAGATTGAAAGCGCAAAAATAAAACCTGCTGAAGAACTTTCCATCCCCCTGCCTGAAGTTGAAGAGAAACCCGATGAAGAGGCCGCTGCTGAATTTTATTTTACAGCAGGATCAGCATTTGAACCTGAGAAAGAGCAGGATGTTTCTGTTGAGCCTCCTGCTGAAATGGATTTTATTGAACGGACATCATTTTACGGGGAATCTACAGAGACTCCGTCTGTTCCCGAAGTGAAAGGAGAGGAAAAGATTGCTGTTCAGCCTGAATCAGAGGTGGAAGGGCCTGATTTGCGTATTCGGTTTCTGTCATCCCTTCCTGAAGATGAGATAAAACAGATAACAGAGAGGCTTAAAGCGCAGTCATTTTTACATGGGCAGAAGGTTGTTGAAGAAGGGGACTTCGGTGATTCCATATTCGTCATAATATCAGGTGAGGCTAAGGTTGTTGCTCATATACTCGGCAATGAGATAGAGCTTGCAACCCTGTCTGTTGGTGATGTGTTCGGCGAAGTTGCGTTTCTTACCGGAAGGCCGAGAACTGCTTCTGTTATTGCAACTGACGAGCTTAGAGTGATGGAATTTAACAGGCTTATCCTCGAAGAGATATTAGAGAAATTCCCTGAAATTCTAAAAAAAAT
>DOHC01000100.1 GCA_003535475.1 Nitrospiraceae bacterium | reverse complement strand
GTGGCGTCCAAAGAGGTTCAGGCAATTTCCTGTTTAGCGAAGCCTCCAAGTAAGGACGTACCTTTTCATAAGTCGGTCGATCTATGTCAGGGATCATGGCATAGGAACCTGTATTGGCCGACTGGTCAGCAAGGGACTGTAAGCGACGATTGACTTTACGGACGTTCATAGCTCCAGTGACGACAGTTTTCATGCAAAGATACTCAGTCGGATATGAAGGGAAAGAATTTTTCATTTTGGTCGGCATCAGGATAGATCGAGTGATTTCCCCTGTCAAATTCGACTTGAAAAGTTCATCATGGGCCAGGATGATAGACGATGCTTTCATCATTGGCTGCTTGAGAATGTCGAGGAAGTCTTTCATTTCACCAGTGAATGTGTTCCAGTCTTGGAGTTGCATTTCGTGATTGGTTTTCTTGCAAATGTGCTCAATAAGAGCGTCACAAATGTAAGTCCAATGGTCCAGAGTGATGAAATCGTTCTCAGTGAGCTTTGATGCAAAGACGGTACATAGTTTGACAAGTTTATCCCAAGCCGATTGCTTGGCAAAAGCAGGGCCAATGAGAGCAATTAAGTCGGGGTCTTCTGTAGGATTGTTATGGATCATGTAAACAGGGATGTCAAAATTGAGATTATATGCTTTCTTCATGGACCTGACAGAACCAAGACCATCCTCACGGACACAAATGTAACGATTGTTAGGAAATTGAGAGGCGAAGACAGTTTTCCCGACTTTACCCTGTCCCCAAAGGGCGATAATAGCCTTTGTAGATTGCATTTCTGACATCATCATAATGGATTTGCCTCCAACCATTCGGCAATTGTCTCGACGTGGCATTGTTTAGGAACACACCAACAGAGAAGATAGATATAACCATTGGCTTTAAGATATTGCCTCATGGTTTCCAAGTATTCCTGTACTTTTTGGTCTTTGATAGCTATATCGTAGAACCAAACTTTATATTGTGAGCAAACTTTAGAGCGATCTGCATCGTCGAGAAGACGAAAAGGATTCCCAACGGGGGAGTGACGATCACACCAAAAGATGCCAGGGCGATCACTGGGGCGAACGCCTGAATGAGCATTAAGAATAGTTATCATTTTTGTTTTATCCTCATTGATAATTTATTGTCTGAAACGAATTCATGCTGCACTTCAATGAGCGAAAATTTACATTTCGGACAGATAGCAACAGATATATCTCTCATGGGAATAAGGATTTCGTTGTTAATTGAGATAGTTATGTCTTTAAATTCTTCCACACAAGTAATTCCACAAGTAATACATTTCACCATGAAAGGGTCCTCGCTTCCTCACTGACAACAAACATTTTTCTCATGAGCATTTCCGCTGTATTGGGAGATTGACAGAGAGGAATGTAAGGACATGGATAGTTTATGCCGTAGAGAAGACAGGAAGCAGGTCTTTTTGGCCAGACTTGGTTCCTTTGGCAACGATCATAGAAGTCAATTTCTAGCAAAGTTTCTTCTTCCCAAACCTTAACTTCATCATCGGTGAAGCGAATGACTTCTTGTTTAACATCTGCTCTTGCAACATCAAAATCATAAAGTAAAATACCGTGTACCTGTTCTCCGA
This sequence comes from Nitrospiraceae bacterium, assembly GCA_003535475.1. GTDB lineage: Bacteria > Nitrospirota > Thermodesulfovibrionia > Thermodesulfovibrionales > UBA1546 > UBA1546. Next base: position 1,845 of record DOHC01000100.1, on the reverse strand, counting down.
AGCGTTCACGAGCAGCTTTATAGTAAGAAATAAACTGGTCATTAGGTTTAGATATGAAAAATCGCCAGTTCGTTGTCTTCAACTCATCGATAAGAAGCCCATACGTTTCCAAAGTAAGACCATCCCAACGACCACGCCACTCATGTTGTCCGAGGAAAAAGGAAAATAAGCGTTCAGAAAAGAGTTTCTTTTTTCCATTTTGCTTCCTGACATAAAGACGCACAAAAACCTTTGCCAGAGCAGGGTTTTTCTTGGTTGACGGAGGCCATTTTATAGAATCGATAAGAGCAAAAGCATCTTGGATGTCACCAGTTTTATTATACATATCTATTGCGTCATGTACTATAGAACCAAATAAAAGATCGATGCTCTTTCCTCCCGATCTTGCCAATCCAAGTTCATACATGAAGTGAGCTTTCGCAGGACATTCCTTGAAAGTAGCGAAATTGGATGATCGAACAATCATAATTTGCCCTGCTTGGCATCTAACTTCATCTTCAAAAATGCATCAAGATTTGCTTGTCCGGTTTTTGTTACCTTTTGAGTCCTCGGAGTTTTAGTCGCAGCTTTGATTTTTACCTCAAAGCGTTCAAGCTCAGTTGAATTTAACTGCTGTGCTATGGCTAAAACTTCTTCCTCATTTAATTCATGAAGAGGTTTACCAAACTCGGCTACAATATCCTCAAATTTCATTTATGACTCCTTAAAAAGAAGTGGAAGGGGAAGAGGGAGTAAAACTTCCCCCTCCACTGGACGCAGATCGGGATGAACGATCTTTGTCTTTGGTTTATTCCTCGGTGCCTGGCTCCAGAGCAGTTTCGTCCACAATGTCGGCCTCGCCAGAAAGAATAGCGATGATGCCCTTGAAGTCGTTCTTCAACAGGAAACCGGATACCTTCTCGTCCAGATCCTTGTCGGAGTTGATACGATCCATGTTCTGCTTGAGCAGTTCGTAAGCCTTCATCTTGTTGCTGGTCTTGGCAGTTGAGCCAGGACGGTAATCCTTGGCCTTCTGCTCGGCTTCCTTCCTGACTGCCACCATATCGGCGTCAGCGGCAGCACCGGAGAAGATATCCCTCTCGATGTTCTGCTGCTTCACGGCAAGGCTGGAGTTGATAAGCATTGTGGTTCCTTCTTTGCCGTAAACCTCAACAGCCTCTTCCGGTGACTCCACCAGGTACAACGAGGCAATCCAAGGGCCTGCATCTTTGGTTCTGACTTCATTTTCAATAATCTTCATGTTTCCTCCTGTGAGATATTGTGTTTTGACCGTTACTACTTACATTTTCTCATTCAATAATATATTGTCTGAGTACCCAAATATCCGCCCGTCTAACCATAATTTTTCTTTCAAGTACCCACATTTTATGGGAGTCTTTTATACCTCCTTTCAATGCACTTTGAGCATTGCTTTGTAGATTTGTAAATTGCCTAAACGCCTAGGATCAAAACGACCTTTATTAATTGCATCCTGAGTATTGTCCTTATGTGTTCCCAAAAAGAGATGCTCAGGATTTCCACATCTCTCTATATCACAAGTATGACAGACTAACATACCTTCAGGTATAGGACCAATACAAAGTTCATACATAAAGCGGTGGAACATCCAATCTTTACGTTTGAACTTGATCTTGCCATAATAACCATTATTAACTGTGCCTGTCCATATCCAGCAACCATAAGGAATACAGACAACTTGCTTTTGTAAATACTCAAGAAACTGCATTAAAGTGCGTTTTTGTCCAACCATAATCTATTCCTTTAAGGGACCATGATTACGCCCTTTTTTTGAGGCATCAAAGAAAACATTGCCTTGGCATGAGTGGATGCTCCTACAACATTTTT